>NZ_JBSGZD010000042.1:21081-40298 GCF_053610825.1 Streptomyces sp. NPDC054863
CATCGGAGGCATGCCCGGCTTCCGAGCGGTTCCGCCCTGGACCGGAGGCGCGTAGCCCGGGGCCATGGGGGGCGGTGCTGTGCCCAAGGTCGGCCCGGTGGCCGTCGGGGCAGGCGGAGGAGCGACGTTCGTAGTGGGTGCGGGGGCCGGTGGTGTGGCGACCCGCGCGAGTTCCATCGACTGGTCGGCGCCCGGCGCGGGGGAAACCCCGCCGACCGCAGCACCGGGCCCACCGGGTCGAACTGTGTCGCCGCCCGCCGAACCGGGAGCGCCGAGACCGTCAGCCCGTCCGGCTGCCGCACCGGGGCCGGACGTATCGGCAGGCGCGACGGCCCTGGCCACTCCGAGGCCCGCGGCGCCTCCTCCGACGGCCCTTCCTGTGGCGCCGCCTTCTGCTCCGCCGCCGGTGGGCGGAGGCACGTTCGCCTGCAGCTTCTGGTCGAACCGAGGCGCTTCCTGAGCCGCCAGGGTCTCCTGCGAGACCGCATAGAACGACGACAGGCGGTTCAGTTGGTTGATGGCCTCTTGGCGGTTCTTCTCGGTCTTCACCGCCATGTCGTACGTCGCGTTGCCCTCGACACGGCTCACCATCGGCACGTCTTCGGGCTTGCGCTTGTCGAACCGGCCGTCCCTCGGCGGCATGGCCTTGTGCACGGAGGCCAGGCCGGTGCCGGCAACCGTGATCTGCTTGGCGGCGATGTTGGCGAAGCTGCTCAACTGACGGGCGTGTGCGACGAGACCCGTCCCGAATGCACGGAAACTGGCGCCGCCTTCACCGGTCCAGGACACGCCCTTGATGTGGGCGTCAAGTTCCGCAGCCGCTGACTTGAGTGCGTCCCTGGCCCTCCACAGAGCCTGACCCGCGTTCTCCAACTCCTCGGGTTTGGCGCTCTCCACCAGGTCGATCATGGCGTTGAGGTCATGGGCCTCGAAGTTGGTCCTGCTCGCGTACCCGGGCAGGGGCGGCGGAATGAAGGGAGCCATCGGCATCAGACCGCCGAAAAGCAGGGGGTCCATCTGGGTCGTCGCATCCGAGAATTCACGAAGAACCTCGGTGGTCTTGAGCTGTTGGTCGACCCCCTCAAGGTCCTTTGCGCGCTGTGCCTTCTCGCCGGATGCCTGCGTGTTGTCGTCAGCCATGGGTCAGTACTCCGGATTGGTCGTGTCGGGGGCCTTCGGCCCAGGCTGACCGGCCTGGTTCTCCCGCGCTTTCAGGTAGGCATCGTTCCGCTTGCGCTGAGCCTCCTGCTCTTCGTTGAGCCCCGCCTCGATCTCCTGATACCGCTGCCGCAGCTCCTCCTCGACGTTGTTGTAACCGACCTCCGACGCATGAACACCAATGCTCAGCTTCTCGATCTGGAACCCCAACGTCTTCGACAGCGACGTGAGTTGCTGATGCACCCGGTTGTACTGCGCGTACAGCCCGTCAGCCTCCGCGAACGTCGCGTTCGTCCCGCTCAGCGCCGCGCGCGTCACCCGTTGCGCCGCGATCTTCGTGCGGCCCGCGTCGCCGCCCTCCAGATCCGTCAGCATGGCGTTCACCTGCTTCTGGAACTTCCGAAGCGCGCCTACGCCCTTCGCCAGGTCCCCCGTGCCCGGTTCTCCCACGATGCCTCTCCCTCCCCGTCCCCGTTTGCTCTGTCCTCACCGGTTGCTATCGCAGTGACTGCGAGTCCCACCCGTCACAGAGGAACCACTCTATCTAGATCTGAGACTCAGCCAACCCCTATATCAGACAGCCAAATCACAGGTCATCGACCACTTCAAGGTCGTTGGTACGCACTTGTCCCACGCGTCCCCACTTGGGATGATCCATGTTCGCTACTGCGACCGCCATCGCCCCCCTCACGGCCTCGGCCCCGCCTGCGCCGCGAGTCCCGCACCGCCACCGCCGCCCCCGCGATCGCCGCGACCAGTACGCCGCCGCCCACCACCACGTACGTACCGAGGCGGGCGTCGCGTTCCTGCGGGGTTTCTCCCACCGGGAGTTCGACCGCGGTCGGGGCGTGGACGCCGGTCAGGCCGCCGCCCGGGACCGGGGCCCCGGGCGGGGTGTGTTCGTCCTCGGTCAGGGCGCGGACCGGGTCGACCACGCCCCAGCCGACCAGGCGGTCGTGGCCGGGGATGGAGCGTTCGGCGGTCTGCTTGATCTGGGTGATGACCTGCGCGTTGGTCCACCTGGGGTGCTTGGCCCTGATCAGGGCCGCGACCCCGGTCACGTACGGCGCGGAGAAGCTCGTACCGCTGTCCGCGCAGTGGCCGCCGCCGGGGACCGTGGAGATCATGTCCACGCCCGGGGCCGCGACACCGACGAATTCTCCGGACTGCGAGAACGCCGCCCGTTCGTTGTTGCGGTCGGAGGCGGCGACGGCGAGGACTCCCGGATAGGACGCCGGGTAGGTGGGTTTGAGGTTGCCGCCCAGGCCGTCGTTGCCCGCGGAGGCGATGACCAGGATGTTCTTGGACAGGGCGAGGTTGACGGCCTGTTTGAGGATGGGTGTGGGTTCCGTCGCGTTCGCCGTGTCCTGCGAGATGTTGATGATCTTGGCTTCTTTGGCGATGGCGTGGTTGATCGCGGTCGCCAGGGTGAGGGCGTTGCCGTGGCCCTCCGCGTCGTTCTGCTGGATCGGGATGATCGTCGCGTCCGGGGCCAGGCCGACGAAGCCGGTGCCCTTCGCCGGGCGGGCGGCGATGATGCCGGCGACCTTCGTGCCGTGGCCGACGGTGTCCGACGTGCCGTCCTCCTTGCCGCGCTCGATCGGCTCGCCCTGCTCGTTCTTGAGGGGATTGGGCAGGACGTTACGGCCGCTCTTGACGTCCACGGCGGCCGTGAGCTGCTTGTTCTTGACGTCGACGCCGCTGTCGATGACGGCGACGCGGACCCCCTTGCCGGTGGACTGCTTCCAGACCTCGTCGAGCAGGACCCGCTGGAGGGCCCAGGGGCGCCCTTCGTACGGCTTCGAGGGGTACGTGCACTGCCCGGCCGGCTCCGTACCGGGTGCCGGAGCGGCGACCGCGGGCGGCGCCGTCACGACCAGCAGCCCCAACGACCCCAGCACCCCCAGCAGGGGGGCGGCTCCCGCCAACGACCGGCGGGGCGAGGACAGGAAGGGAAGGGAGACTTGTGTCATGTCCGGGCCGCCCCTCACGAGCCCTGCGGCTGGCGGGCCGCACCCGTCGACAGACGCGGTCCCGTGGGCAGGAACTCCGACCACTCGACCGGTATCGGGGCGGGCTGGACCGCCTTGTAGCCGAGGCGGTTCTGCGCCTGGGCCTCCTCCTGGGCGCGGGCCTGCTTCTCCGCCTTCGTACCGGCGCCGATGCCACCGCCCGGGTCGCCCGTCGCACTGTCGCCGTTGGACTGCATCGCGTACCGCAGCCCCGTGTCGGTCACCAGGAAGACGAAGCCCGTGCCGGTCGCCGAGCCCTTGAACTGGCGGAACAGCTGGCCCGAACCGGGGGTGACGTACGCACTGCTCGCGCCCGTCGGCAGCGGTGCCGGGAAGGCGGGGCCCGCCCAGGTGCTGAGGGTGGTCCGGCCGGTCGCCTTGTCGACGCCGCGCAGGACGTTGCAGACGGTGTTGCGGGCGGGGCCCTGAGCCGAGGTGCCGGTCGATGCGTCGGTCGAGGTGCCGGTCGATGCGCCGGTCGAGGTGCCGGTCGATGCGCCGGTCGAGGCGTCGGTCGATGCCGCGTTCGTCGCCGAATCGTTCACCGGCTTCGGCTCCGCCCGCGGCCACTTGCGGTCCTGACCGAACGACGCCCCCGGCTCGATCGCCGCCGCGCTCACCGCCGTGGGACGGCCCGCCTGGCCGAGCTTGACCAGCGGGCGGCTGTTGATGAGCAGCTTGGCCGTGAAGTCGGAGACCGGGGCGACGCGGCCCTTGAGGACCACGTACTGCTGGTTCTTGGTGCCGTCGGTGGCCCGCAGCACCATGCCCACCTTGTTCTCGCCGGACTCCAGGCTGCCGGGGGCGCCCGCCGGAGCGCCCGGCACCCCGTCGGCCGGGGATATCGCGGGGAAGGCGATCCGGTCGCCGCGGTGCAGCGTCGCCAGCCAGCCCGCCGAGACGCGCTGCGGGACCCTGCCCTGCCCGACCAGTTGGCGCAGCAGCAGCTCTTCCTTGCCGACGGGATACGCGGTCCCGCCCGCGTCCACCAGGTAGCGGGTGCGCTGCGGGCCGGGGCCCTCGACGTACATCAGGTCGCCGCCGGTGAGGCGTTCGCGGCCGTCGGTCTTCGCGGCCTCGCGCTCGGCGAACACGAACGCCGCCTTCTGGATGGCCCGGCCGCCCTCGCCCTGCCGCTCGCAGACCGCCCACCGCTTGGCGCCGCCCGCCTCCTTCGCCTCCGGCAGCCGGTCGGGGCCGTACGGGATGCCGAGCGTCGCGCCGTGCGGGATCTTGCCGCTGTCCAGCACCTTCTCGTCGATGTTGACGACCTTGCCCTTGTCCGGGTCGAGGAGAAGTCGTGCAGATGACATGTTGAGAACGGGGTGGAGCTGTGTCTTCCCGTCCGTCTTCAACACCACATAGCGAGTGGTCGACTTGCTCGCGATGATCACGTTCTCGCCCGGCTTGTCCCATTCCTTGGGTGCGACCGGCTTGAACATCCCCCAGGCGGCGAACCCCGCAAGGATCACCACCCCCACGATCGCGCCCGGAAGCAGCGCCCGCAACGGCTTGGGCGCACCTTCTTCCGAACCCGTCGAACTGGGTTGAAGAAACTGCGCAATCAGCCTCCTCTTCGCAAATGTGTAGGCGTTGAGTTCGTCCCGACGTGATGCCATCTGTCCGCTGTTCCCTCTCCCCGGTGGGCCGCACAGGTCCCCGGGTCCACCGCGCTTCTCCGGGCGGGTCCTGCTGTCCTGCTGCCCCTCACTATGCCTGCCGGTACCCTTGCCCCGCTGCTCCGGTACTGTGATCGACCGGTCAACCCCTGACACGGGGGCGCTGGTTGTAGAACCGACGGGAAGGCTGCGGTGGCGACGACAACGCGCGAACGCGGGGGGCGGAACACACCGCAACCATCCGGAAACCGACGTACCACTTCCCGTCGGCAACGCAGCAATGAATCGAACAATCCGGCTGGTTCGGGCTCCGCGCCCACCGGTTCCGCCCCTGCTCCACGCCCCGGGGACCCTCCCGCGAAGACCGGTCTGCGACCGCTGTCCCGCACCGGCCGCCCGGTCTCGCTGCCGCTGCGGCAGCTGGTCCTGGTGGAGCTCGCGGTGGCCGCGGGCGGTCTCGGCTGGCTCGCCGGTTCCCTCTGGCTGGTTCCCGGACTGGTGGTGGCCGTGGTGCTGCTGCTGTTCGCGGTGGTACGCCGTCGGGGGCGCGCGGTGCAGGACTGGCTGGCCGCGGTGCTCACCCTGCGGGCACGCCGCAGGCGGGGCACCGCCGCACTCGACCCCGCGCTCGACCCCGCGCTGGTTCCGGTCGCGGAGAACGTCCCCGGGTTCGGCCCGTACACCTATGTGGACAGGGACCGGCGCACCGTCGGCATGCTCGGCGACGGTACGTTCCTCACCGCGGTCGTCCGCGTCGAGGCGAGCGGCGAGGCGCTGCGGCCCGCTTCCGGTGCGCGGGCGCTGCCGCTGTCGCTGCTCGGCGACTGCCTGGCGGTGGACGACATCGTGCTGGAGTCGGCGCAGCTGCTCCAGCAGGTACGGGCGGCTCCCGCGCCGCACCTGTCCGAGCGCTCGGCGGCCCGCGTCTCGCACGCCGCCCTCCAGCAGCAGACTCCGACGCCCGCCCTGCGGATGACCTGGATCGCGCTGAAGCTGAGCCCCGAGCTCGCCCACGAGGCGGTCGAGGCGCGCGGCGGCGGTGTGGCCGGTGCCCAGCGCTGCCTGGTGCGGGTCGCCGACCACGTGGCGAGCCGGGTCACCGGGGCGGGGTTCCGGGCCGTGGTGCTCAACCAGGAGGAACTGAACTCGGCGGTCGCCACGACCGCCTGCGCCCGCGTCGGCGGACCGGCGGGAGGACCTGCCGCCGGAGGACCTGCCGGTGGACCGGGCTCCGACGCCGGTGCGGTCCGGCGGACCTCCGAGACGTCCCGCGTCTGGAGTTGCGACGACCGCCTGCACACCACCTACGCGGTGGGCCGCTGGCCCGAGCTGGGGCGGGCCGCGACCCCGCTGCCCCGGGTGGTCTCGGCGCTGGCCGAGGTCCCCTCGTACGCGACCACCGTCAGCCTGACCGTGCGGCGCGGCCCGCACCGGGGGACGTCGACGGTGGCCGGTCACATCCGCGTCACCGGCGACTCCGACACCCAACTGGTGTCCGTACGAAAGGAGTTGGAGCGCATGGCGGGCTCCGCGAAGGTCGGTCTGGTGCGTCTGGACCGGGAACAGCTGCCGGGCGCGCTGGCCACGCTGCCGCTGGGCGGCGCCGCATGAGGGGCGCAGGCAGGACTGCGGGCGGCAGGGGTACGGGCAACAGGACCGCGGGCAGCAGGGTCGCGGCCAGGATCCGGGACGTCGTACCGCACGGGCTGCGCGGCCCCCGCCACCCCGGGCACAGCATTCCGACGGACGATCTCGGCGCACTCGCCCTGCCCGTCGGCGACGACGGCATCCTGCTCGGCAACGACACCGGCGGCCATCCGCGGATTCTCGGACTGCACCGTCCGACACCGTACGAAGTCCTGCTCATCGGCGGCCTCTGGACGGCGCAGGCACTGGCCCTGCGCACCGCGGCCACGGGGGCGCGGGTGAGTGTCGAAACCGGCCGCACCCAGGCGTGGACACAGCTCGCCCGGGCGGCGGGCGGGGGATCCGGGCCGGCGCCCGGTGCGACACCGGGTGCAGGTCCTGCTTCGGGTCAGGACTGCATGACGCTGTACGAGGTGGGGCGGGTGCCGCCCAGCGGCGCGGCCCCCGGCTCACCCGTCCTCGTCGTACGGGACTGCGGGATGCGGCCTCCGCGCGGGCGGATCGTGTCGTCGCCGTGGCAGTCCGTGCTGACGCTGCTGCCGTACCTCAGCCCGGTGGCGCCCCGGTTGATCCGGGACTCGGCGCTCGTCGGCGTACAGCGGGTGTCGCCCGACGAAGCACAGCAGATCGGCAGGCTGCTGGGGCTGACCCCTGAGGAGGTCGCGGCCCTGCCGGGACTCGGCGACGGCGTCACCCTGTGGTGCGCGGGCCGGGAGCGGCACTGGGTCACGACGATGCCCACCCCGATCGAGGGGACGCTGCTCGGCCCCGCGCGCCGGATGGACTGACGAACGCGATAGCACGATCGGCTCGATGACGGAACCCCGCGCCTGCGCATCGGGCACCATGGTCCGGGGAACGAACGGCGCTCGTGGGAGCGGCTGTTGACCGTGGGCCGTTGAGTCGGGCCGAGTGGAAGCGGAAGGACACCGGAATGGGAACGCAGCAGGAGAAGGACGCGCTCTACGCCCTCGACATCTCGGACGTGGAGTGGCTCGGTGCGCCGGGCACCGAGGACGCCGAGGAGCGCGTGGAGATCGCGTACCTGCCCGAGGGTGCCGTGGCGATGCGGTCGTCGGCGGACCCGGAGACCGTGCTCCGGTACACCGAGGCGGAGTGGACGGCGTTCGTGCTGGGGGCGCGGGACGGGGAGTTCGACCTCACGTAGCCGGACTTGCACCGGAGAGCGGTCGCCCGGCTGTCTGCCGGGTGGCCGCTCTTCGCTGTGCGCGGGCGGGTGCGGGCGAGTGCGGGTCGATGCAGCCGCATGCGGGCGGATGCGGGTCGATGCGGGCGGGTGCCGATGGACGCTGGCGGGTACTGGTGGACGCGGAAATGGACGCGGTGGCGGCTGCGACGGTGGCTGCCGGCCGGGTTGTGCAGAGTGTGTGCACGCTGCCATGACACATGCCACAGGTGTTGACACCTGATTGTTGGGAAGCGCGCGAGAGGCGGGGCGGGCGGGCTGCGTTCCGTGCGGAGATGTCGAGTTGTGACCGTTTTAGTCATTACGGAGTGATGTCGGCAGGTCACTTCTGGGCGTGAAGTGACGCTGGAGGCACGGTTCGTCGGCCGATCGGGCCTGCCGTACGGGCAGTGCTGACGACTAGGCTGACGCACGGGCGCGACAGGCGGGCCATGCGAGCAGCAGGCAGGGCGCGCCGGCCGCCCCGGCAGAACACGGGGAAGAGCCGAGCGGATCGGACGACGGAAGCGGTCACCCCACCCACCACGCACGGCACCAGGGTGCTCGACCACAGCAGGAGGCAATGTGAACAGCGAGCGGGACGAGATCCGCGAGGGCTGGAACGTGCCCGTCAGCGCGCCCGTCGAGGAGTCGCCGGACGCGGAGGCGGACCAGACGGGTGAGTTCACGATCGACTACACGCCGCCGGCTTGGTACACGCAGAACGCGGGCCCCTCGGGGGCGTCGGGCCCCTCGGGTTCACCTGGTTCGCCGGGTTCCGTCGGAGCTTCGGCCGGCGAGCCGGAGGCGTTCGACGGGGAGCTGGAGAGCGGGGCGACCATGCGCTTCTCCCCCGCCGCACTGAAGCGGGAATTCGCGGAGATCGCAGCGGCCGAGAAGGCTGCGGCGGACGCGGCTGCCGCTGCGGCGGACGACGGTACGGGCGAGAGCCCGACGGCGCCGGACACTTCGGCGAACGGGGCCGCACCGGCCAAGGACGAGCCCGTGGCCGTGGCCGAGGTCGAAACCGGTGCGGAGCTGGCCCCGGAGCCTCAGCCGGGCGGTGTCGACACCGTCGGCGCCGAGGGCGCGACCGCCGCTGCCGCTGCGGATACCGACCCCGATGCCGATGCTCTTGCCGACTCCGCCCCGGAGCCGGACTCCGACCTCGATTCCGACGTACTGGCTGCGGCGGACGCACCGGCCGAGGGTCAGCCCTCGGGCTCGGGCTCGGATGCCGATGCGGCCTCGATGTCAGCAACTGACGGCGCTGACCACCTTCTTGACGCCCCATCAGCACTCCCGCACACCAACGGCTCCGCCGCCGGAACGGACACACCCGAGGACCTCGACGCGGCCGAGCCGAACGACTCCGTACCCAACGACTCCGTACCGAACGGTTTCACGGCGGACGACTTCACGCCGAACGACTCCGTGCCGAGCGACTTCCTTACGGACGCGGACGCCGCGGCCACGGACGCAGCCACCCCGGATGCCCCCCTCGCAGGCGTGCCCCTCGCGGACGCAGCCGTCACAGACGCGTCGGTCACCGACGCCCCCGTGAACGACGCCGTTCCCGAAGACGCCCCCACGGACGCCCCCTCGGACGCCCCCACGGACGCCCCCGTCGCCCCCGTCGCCTCCTTCGCCGACGAGCCGCAGGACACTCCGCCCGCCGGTGCACCCGCGCCCGCGCCCCAGTCCTGGACTCCCCCGGCACCTCCGCAGGGCAGCCTGCCGCCGCTCCCCCCTTCCTTCCAGCCTGCGGCGCCCTCGACCGCACCCCAGTGGCCCACACCGCCTGCCGCTCCGTCGTCCTGGCCCGCACCTGCGCCGTCGAGCGAGTCGTCCGGCCAGCAGCCGCAGGGTTCCCCCGGCTTCCCGCAGCAGCCGGAAGCGCCGCAGAGCAGCCACACCGCCCCGCAGCCGCCGGCCACCGGCCTTCCGCAGCAGCAGGGGTACGGATTCCCGCAGCCCGGCCCCGGCCAGTCCCCAGCACCGGTCCCAGCTCCGGCCCCGACCTCGGACGGCGGCTACGGATTCCCGCAACCCGCTGGCGCCCAGCCGCAGCCGCAGCCTCCGGCGCCGGCACCCGGCCCCACCGGCCAGGACGCCGGGCCCGCGTTCCCGCAGCAGCCCGCCCCCGCAACTCCGCAGAGCGGCTACGGCTTCCCGCACCCCGGCCCCACCCAGCCCCCGGCACCGACACCGGACAGCGGATACGGATTCCCGCAGCCCAGTGGCGTCCAACCCCAGCCCCCGGCCCCGGCCCCGGCCCCCGCCCCCGCGACACCGCAGAGCGGCTACGGCTTCCCGCAGCCCGGCGCGGCACCGCTCCCGGCACCGGCACCCCTGCCCGCACACCAGAGTGGGTTCCCACAGCCTGCGGCTCCCGGCGCTCCCGCGGCTCCCCAGAGCGGCTACGGCTTCCCGCAGGCCTCCGCCGCACCGGACAACTCCCAGGCGGCGCAGGTCAGTTCCGCCGCACAGCCCCCCGCCGCACAGCCTGAAGCCACGGCTCCCGGCACGCCCACCGCCCCCGCCGCCCCCGCGCAGGACGGCTACGGCTTCCCGCAGCCCGCCGCCTCCAGCGCTCCCGGCACCCACGCCCAGCAGCCCGTACCGCAGCAGCAGCACCAGCCGCCCCAACAACAACACCCTCAGCCCCAGCCGCAGCCGCAGCCCCACCCGGAAGCCCCCGGCGCACCCGTCGACCCCCGGACCGGCGCCGCCTGGCCCTCCCCCGTGGCGCACGACCAGCGGCAGGCCTCCCACCCCGGCGCTCCCCTCGGGTACACCGCCGCCGTCGAGCTGTCCTCCGAGCGCCTGCTGCGCAACAACAAGCAGAAGCCCAAGAGCAGCCGCAACCCGTCCGCCGGGTCCCGCTTCAAGTTCGGCGGGAAGAAGGAGGAGGCCGAGCGGCTGCGCAAGCTCGAACTCATCCGGACCCCCGTCCTCTCCTGCTACCGCATCGCGGTGATCAGCCTCAAGGGCGGCGTCGGCAAGACCACGACCACCACCGCCCTCGGCGCGACCCTCGCCAGCGAGCGGCAGGACAAGATCCTCGCCATCGACGCCAACCCGGACGCCGGTACGCTCGGCCGCCGCGTGCGGCGCGAGACCGGGGCGACGATCCGCGACCTCGTGCAGGCGATCCCGTACCTCAACAGCTACATGGACATCCGGCGGTTCACCTCCCAGGCCCCCTCCGGCCTGGAGATCATCGCCAACGACGTCGACCCGGCCGTCTCCACGGCCTTCAACGACGAGGACTACCGGCGCGCGATCGACGTGCTCGGCAAGCAGTACCCGATCATCCTCACCGACTCGGGCACCGGCCTGCTCTACAGCGCGATGCGCGGAGTCCTCGACCTGGCCGACCAGTTGATCATCGTCTCGACGCCGTCGGTGGACGGTGCGAGCAGTGCGTCGACGACACTGGACTGGCTGTCGGCGCACGGGTACGGGGAGCTGGTGCAGCGTTCGCTGACCGTCATCTCCGGGGTGCGCGAGACCGGCAAGATGGTCAAGGTCGACGACATCGTGCAGCACTTCGAGACGCGCTGCCGGGGCGTGGTGGTGGTGCCGTTCGACGAGCACCTGTCGGCGGGTGCCGAGGTCAACCTCGACATGATGCGGCCGAAGACGCGCGAGGCGTACTTCCACCTCTCGTCGCTGGTCGCCGAGGACTTCGTACGGGCACAGCAGGTGCAGGGCCTGTGGACGGCGGACGGCAATCCGCCACCGCACCTGGCCCCGCCGATGCCGGGCCACGGCCAGAGTCAGGGTCAGGGCCAGGCACCGGCCCAGCACATCCCGGCCCAGCACACCACCGGCCAGCCGCAGTACCAGCACCCGTACGCACCCCAACAGCCCGGCAACCCCGGCCAGCCGTACACACCCCAGCAGCCTGGACAGCCCGGCCGGCCGTACGCCCCTCAGCAGCCGGGCCAGCCCGACCAGCACTGGCAGCAGCCCCCGGCCCAGGCGCACGCACCCGAGCAGCCCGGCCAGCCGGCGCAGCCCGGCCAGTCGGCACAACCGGCACAGCCCGCACAGCCCGGCCAGTCGGCACAGCCGTACACCCCCGAGCAACCGGGACAGCCGGGTCAGTCGGGGCAGCCCGGCCCATCGGCACAGCCCGATCAGCCGGGCCAGCACTGGCAGCAGCCTCAGCCCCCGGCCCAGGCCCAGCCGTACGCACCCGAGCAGCCCGGCCCGTCGGCACAGCCGGCACAGCCGGCACAACCGGGACAGCCGGGACAGCCGGGACAGCCGGGACAGCCGGGACAGCCGTACGCACCCAAGCAGCCGGGCCAGCCCGGCCCGTCGGCACAACCGGGCCCGTACACCCCCCAACAGCCGGGCCAGCCCGACCAGCACTGGCAGCAGGCCCAGGCCCAACCGCAGCCGCAGCCGCAGCCCCAGCCCCAGCCCGGCGCCCCAGGACCGCAGCCGGGCCAGTACCTCCCTGCGCCAGGCCAGTCGCAGGGCCAGGGCCCGGCACAAGGCCAGGGCCAAGCCCAGCCCTACCCCCAGCCCTACCCCCAGCAGCCCCAGTCCCCCGGCAGCTGGCAGCAGGCCCCTGCACCCCAGGGCCAGCCCGCACCGCAGGGCCGGCCCATGCCCCAGGGCCAGCCCGCACCTCACAGCCAGCCCACGCCCCAAGGCCAGCCCGCGCCCCACCCCTTCCCCGCCCAAACCCCCTTCTCCGAGGTGCAGTTCACCGGCGCGCCCGCCGCGCAGCCCCTGCCCGTCCAGCCCGGCGCACCGGAAAACGCCCAGCCGGGCCGGCCCGCGACCCAGAATCCCGACCCGCAGGCCAACCCCCAAGCCGCCCCCCTCCCGCCCGCCAACTGGCCGCCGCAGCAGCCTCCGTCGGCGCCGTCAGCCCCTCAGCAGTAGGGCTTCAGAGGTCGAGACCAATGAGGGCCCGCTCCGTGACCCCCACGTCCCCGTGACGTGGCCACGGAGCGGGCCCTCCGCGCGTCCCGGACCCCGCACGCCACGCCGCCATGCCCCGTATTCCCGCAGCACAAACGGCACTTGACGTACCGTCGACGCCGCGCCCGCACGCCGTTGACACGTCCGGAAGTGCGCTGGTAGACCTTCGCCACACCCGTCTGCCGACCCATGATCCACCCGCCTCCCGGGCATGTACGAGCAAGTGACGCGCAAGTGACGACGCGAGGTCTCCGTCCATGGACACACAGGGCACCACGACCGGCTCCACGACCGGCTCCCCAAGCAGCGACGCGGACAGCACGACGAGCAGCACCGCGAGCGGCTCCACGGCCGGCGCCACCTCCTCCCCCTCCGTCCGCCGCCGCCCCGCCCGCCGCCTCCTGGCGACCGGGGCCGCCGCCTTCGCCCTGCTGGCCGGAGCCGCCACCCCGCTGAGCCCGGCGCCGTCACAGGCCCAAGCAGCAGCACCCCCGGCCGAGGCCCAAGCCGCCCCTCCCGCCCAGGGCAAGGCCGACGACCAGAACCTCACCATCGCCATCGCCCAGAGCGTCGACTCGCTCAGCCCGTTCCTGGCGACCAGGCTCTCCAGCACGACGCTCCTGCGGCTCGTCTACGACTACCTGACGAACTACGACGTCAAGGACGCGCACCCCGTCCCCGCCCTCGCCACCGAGTGGAAGTCCTCCCCGGACAAGCTCACGTGGACGTACAAGATCCGCAAGAACTCCACGTGGTCGGACGGGCGGCAGGCCACCGCCGCGGACGCCGCGTGGACCTTCAACAAGATGATGACGGACGAGGGCGCCGCCACCGCCAACGGCAGCTTCACCGCCAACTTCAAGAAGGTCACCGCCCCCGACCCCGAGACCCTCGTCGTCGACCTGAAGAAGCCCCAGGCGACGATGACGGCACTCGACGTGCCGATCGTCCCGAAGCACATCTGGGAGAAGGTCGGCGACTTCTCGAAGTTCAACAACGACGACAAGTTCCCGATCGTCGGCAACGGTCCGTACGTCATCACCGACTACAAGACCGACCAGTACGTGAAGCTCAAGGCCAACAAGAGCTTCTGGCGCGGCGCCCCCAAGTTCGAAGAGCTGACCCTGAAGTACTACAAGGACGGTGACGCGGCGGTCGCCGCCCTGCGCCGCGGCGAGGTCGGCTTCGTACAGAACCTGACGCCCGCGCAGGCCGCTTCCCTGAAGTCCGAGCCGGACATCAAGGTCAACGACGCACCCGGCCGCCGCTTCTTCGCCCTCGCCACCAACCCGGGCGCCAGGGACAAGTCCGGGCGGAAATTCGGCGACGGACACCCGGCCCTGCTCGACCCGGCCGTCCGCAGGGCGCTCTTCGAGGCCGTCGACCGCAAGACCATCGTCGAGAAGGTCTACCAGGGGCACGCCGTCGAGGGGCAGGGCTACATCCCGCCGCGCTTCGCCGACTACCACTGGCAGCCGTCCGACCAGCAGAAGATCTCATACGATCCGACCTCCGCCGACAAGCGGCTCTTCGCCGCCGGGTACAAGAAGGACGGGAGCGGCAAGCGCCTCGGCAAGGACGGCAAGCCGCTCAACTTCCGCATCCTGTGCCACGCCATCGACCCCAACGACAAGGCGATCGGCAAGTACCTCCAGGAGTGGTGGGGCGCGCTCGGCATCGGCCTGAAGGTCCAGTGCCTGGACGATGTCACCGACCCCTGGCAGAAGGGTAATTACGACCTCGCCTTCGACGGCTACTCGGTCAACCCGGACCCGGACTACGTCCTGTCGATCCACACCTGCGGCGCACTGCCCACCTCGGCCGACGTCAGCGGCCAGACCGACAACTTCATCTGCGACAAGCAGTTCGACGACCTCTACGCCAAGCAGACCGTCGAGTACGACAAGGCCAAGCGCGTCGACCTCGTCAAGCAGATGCAATCACGGCTGTACGACACCGGGTTCATGAACGTGATGGTCTACCCGAACGCGGTGGAGGCGTACCGCACCGACCAGATCAAGTCGATCCTGACGATGCCTCAGGCGGCGGGCAACATCTGGGGCCAGGACGGCTACTGGAGCTGGTGGTCGGCGGAGCCCGCCGCCAGTGGCAGCAGCACCGGCGACGACGACGGCACCTCGCCCACCGTGTGGATCATCTCCGGCATCGCCGTCCTGCTGGTCGCCGCCATCGCCGTCGTCACCGCCATGCGCCGCCGCTCCACCTCGGAGGACCGCGAGTAGCCCACGCGCTCCCGGCCCCCGCACCGCTCCCGGCCCACCCACCGCACACGGCCCGCCCACCGCACACGGCCCGCGACCAATCCGGAGGACCCCACCCCGCCATGAGCACCGCAAGCACCCCCGCCGTGGTGCGGGAGCCCGACGGCGGCCCGGTGAAGTCCGGGCCGCCGCGCCGCGCCTTCGCGCGCGCCGTCGGGCCGAAGACCGCCTATCTGCTGTACGTCGCGGGGAAGCTGGGCGGCGCCGCCGTCTCGCTGCTCGCCGTGCTCGTCACCAGCTTCTTCCTGTTCCGGATCATCCCCGGGGACCCGGTGCGGGCGATGACGCACGGCCGACAGGTCACCGACGAGCAACTGGCATCGCTGCGCAGGCAGTTCGGGCTCGACCAACCGATGTGGCAGCAGTTCACCGACTACTGCGGCAAGGCGCTCTCCGGCGACCTCGGCATTTCGTACCAGTTCCACGCCCCGGTGGGAGAGCTGATCGCCGAGAAGTTCCCGGCGACGCTGCTGCTGACCGGCGTCGCCGTCCTCGTGTACTCGACGCTCGGCCTGTGGCTCGGCACGCGGTCCGCGTGGCGGCACGGCGGGCTCGGCGACCGGCTGAACACCGGGATCGCACTGACCCTCTGGTCGATCCCGGGGTTCTGGCTCGGCCTGCTCCTGATCATCGTGTTCTCGGTGGGCATCGGGCCGATCCCCGGCATGTTCCCCACCGGCGGCATGGAGTCCGGCAACGAGACCGGGTTCGCGCACGTCCTGGACGTCGCGCACCACATGGTGCTGCCCGTCCTCACCCTGGTCGCGGTCGGCTACGCGCAGACGCTCCTGGTCATGCGCTCCTCGCTGCTCGACGAGATGGGCAGCGACTACCTGACCACGGCGCGGGCGAAGGGCCTGCGGGACTCCCTCGTACGCCGCAGGCACGCCGTGCCGAACGCGCTGCTGCCCACCGTCACCATGATCTTCATCAACCTGGGCCATGTGGCGGCCGGTTCGATCCTCGTCGAGACGGTCTTCTCCTGGCCGGGCCTCGGCGGCCTCTTCTACCAGGCGCTGAGCGTGCCCGATCTCCCGCTGGTCCAGGGCCTGTTCGTGGTCTTCGCGGGCGCGATGATCCTGATGAACCTCCTCGCCGACCTGCTGTATCCGCTGCTCGATCCCCGGGTGGGCCGATGAACTCCCCGAACGGGCCGACCAACCCCCGGGTGGGCCGATGACTGCAGAATCCACCGAATCCGAGCCCGTACGCCCCGCCACCGCGAAGTCCCTCGCGCGGGCCCGCCGCCGCAAGTCCGCCGCCCGCTTCTGGAAGCAGTACCGCACGCAGCGGGCCGGGCTGATCGGCCTCGCCGGGCTCCTCCTGATCGCCGTGGTCGCCCTGGCCGCGCCGCTCCTCGTCGGCGCGGACGTACAGAACGTGACGAACGCACCCGGCAAGGCACTCGAATCACCCAGCGGCCAATTCCCGCTGGGGACCGACCAGTTCGGGCGTTCCCTGTTCGGGCTGCTGCTGTACGGGGCGCGGGTCTCGCTCGCCGTCGGGCTGATGGCGGCGGCCCTGTCGGTCGCGATCGGCACGCTGGTCGGCATCCTCGCGGGGCACTTCGGCGGCTGGTTCGCGACGGTCGCGATGCGGGTCACCGACTGGTTCCTGGTGATGCCGTCGCTGGTGCTGGCGATCGTCCTGGCCACCGTGCTGTCGCACAGCATCTGGACGGTGGTCCTCGCGATCGGCGTCACCTCCTGGCCGACGACGGCCCGTCTCGTACGCGCGCAGACCCTGGCCGTCGAGTCGCGCCCCTACATCGAGCGCGCCCGGGCGCTCGGCGGCGGCCACACCCACGTCATGACCCGGCACGTGCTGCCCAACGTCATGCCGCTCGTCCTCGCCCAGACCACCCTCGGCATCTCCAGCGCCATCCTCACCGAGGCCACTCTGGCCTTCCTCGGCCTCGGTGATCCGGACGTCGTCTCGTGGGGCGGCATGCTCCAGGACGCGCGCCAGGCGGGTGCGGTGTCGTCGGGACACTGGTGGTACCTGGCGCCGCCGGGCCTCGCCATCGCGCTCGTCGCCCTGGCCTTCACCCTGTGCGGGCGCGCCGTCGAGTCCGTACTCAACCCGAAGCTGGGGGCGACCCGTTGATGACGCCGAAGACGCCGAGCACGTCGGGCACGCCGGGCGCAGGACCGGTGCTGGAGCTGAAGAACCTGCACGTCACGTACGGCGAGGACGTGCATGCCGTACGAGGCGTGGACCTCACCCTCGCGGCCGGGCAGAAGCTCGGCGTCGCGGGCGAGTCGGGCTGCGGCAAGTCGACCCTCGCGCTGGCGCTGCTGCGGCTGCTGCCGGCGAGCGCGAAGCTGACCGGGGAGATCCTCCTCGACGGGGAGGACGTCCTCACCATGAAGTGGGGGCGGCTGCGGGCGGTCAGGTGGGCGGGGGCCTCGATCGTCTTCCAGGGTGCGATGCACTCGCTCAACGCGGTGCACCGCATCGGCGACCAGATCGCCGAACCGGTCCTGATCCACCGGCAGGCGACCCCGGCGGCGGCCCGCAAGCGCGCCCGCGCGCTCCTCGAACAGGTCGGGCTGCCCGCCGCCCGGGCGAACGCCTACCCGCACGAGCTCTCCGGCGGCCAGCGCCAGCGCGTCATGATCGCGATGTCGCTGGCCTGCGATCCGCACCTGATCGTCGCCGACGAACCGACCACCGCCCTGGACGTCATGATCCAGGCCCAGATCCTGGGCCTGATCGAGCAGTTGGTCGCCGAGAAGGACATTTCGCTGCTGATGATCAGCCACGACCTGGCGGTCCTCGCGGACACCTGCGACCGGCTGGCGGTGATGTACGCGGGGCGGGTGGTGGAGGAAGGGCCTGCGGCCGAGGTATACGCCCGGGCCCAACACCCCTACGGGCGGGCCCTGTCCGCGGCCTTCCCGCGCGTCGGCGACCTCGCTTCGCGGGGCGCCCCGAGAGGGCTGCCGGGCGACCCGCCGGACCCTGCCGACCTGCCGTCGGGGTGCACGTTCCACCCTCGGTGCGTGGTGTCGCTGGAGTCCTGCGCCGTGGACGATCAGCCGCTGCGGAATGCGGGGCCGTTGCACCGGGCGGCGTGCGTGCATGTCGGGACGACGGTACCGGTCCAGTCCGCACCGCCGCCTTCGTGAACCGGGGCTCCGCCCCGGCCCCTGGGTGGCAGCCCGTCCGGGGACGGGAGGAACGTGCGGGCACATCGTGGCTGATCGCGCAGTTCCCCGCGCCCCTCAATGCCTGCCCCCGATACCCCAGCCTCCTTGGGCACAGGGGGCGGCCCCCACGCGGAGCACGCCCTTCCACGACCGCACGCCCCCAAGGGAGTCACAGATGACCACCACCCCCACCCCCCTCCTCTCCGCCCACGACCTCCGTCTCACCTTCCCCGGCCGCCGGGGCGCGCCCCCCGCCCGGGCCGTCGACGGCGTCGATCTCGCCCTCGCACCCGGCGAGATCCTCGCCCTCGTCGGGGAGTCCGGCTGCGGCAAGACGACCCTGGCCCGCACCCTCCTCGGCCTGGCCCGCCCCACCTCCGGCGAGGTCGCGTTCGGCGGGACCGCCCTCGACTACCGCTCGCGCGCCCTCAAGGCGTACCGCAAGCGCGTACAGCTCGTCCTCCAGGACCCCAGCGGCTCCCTCAACCCCCGGCACACCGTGTACGACGCCGTCGCCGAGGGCCTCCGTATCCACGGCTACGGCGGGGACGAACGCGCGGCCGTCGGCGAGGCCCTGTCCCGGGCCGGGCTCCGGCCGCCCGAGCGGTTCTTCCTGCGCTACCCGCACGAGCTCTCCGGCGGCCAGCGCCAGCGCGTCGTCATCGCGGGCGCCCTCGTCCTCGGTCCCGAACTCATCGTCGCGGACGAGCCGGTGGCCTCCCTGGACGCCTCCGTACGCGGCGAGATCCTCGCCCTGCTGCTCCAACTCCGCGACGAGCTGGGCCTGTCCGCGCTCGTCGTCACCCACGACCTCGGCCTCGCCTGGAACATCGCGGACCGGGTGGCCGTCATGTACCTGGGCCGGATCGTGGAGAGCGGCCCGGTCGAGGACGTTCTCACCTCACCCCAACACCCCTACACGCAGGCCCTGTTGTCGGTCCTGCCGGAGGCGGACGGCGTGCCGGTCGTGCTCACCGGCGAGCCCCCGGACCCCTCCCGCATCCCGTCGGGCTGCCGCTTCCACGCCCGCTGCCAGATCCTCGCCTCGGGCGAGGCGGAGGCGGCGGGCGTCGCGGACAAGTGCCGTACGCACGCACTGCCGGTGCTTCCCGCACACAGCGACGCCCCCCAGGTCGCCTGCCACTGGGCGGCGGCGACCCGGCACGCGTGAAGCACGTGGAACGCGTCGAGCACGAGAGCGGGCCCGGGCGCACCGC
>NZ_JBSGZD010000043.1:0-816 GCF_053610825.1 Streptomyces sp. NPDC054863
GTCCTGAGGACTCCGGGCCCGCTCTCGTCGCGCGTACCCGCACCGCGCCTCATGCGGGTTCCGGCCGGCCTCCGGTCAGCGGAAGGCCAGGGTGGCCGTGACCGTCTGGCTGGCCGGACAGAGGAAGCCGCCCTCCGCCAGCGGTACGTCGGCGGTCGCCGAGTAGCTGCGGGTGCCGCCGTCGCGCTGTGCCGTCAGCGCTCCGGACCGGTAGCGGCAGGTGACGCCGACGACCGTGACCGAGACGTCGAGGGCGTCGGCCGTGAGGGTGCCCGCGCCGTCGTCGAAAGTCACCGCCGGATCGTTGTTGAGGGCCGCGCTGATCCCGGAACAACTCAGGTTGCCGCCGGGCGAGTTGATGGTGCTGCGGTCCACGGTGAGGTTGTTGGGCGCAGTGTCGCTGGTGACGCCGCCGGTCCAGCTGCACGACTTGTCACCCGCTCCGATGGTGCCGTCGACCTGGCCCTGCGCTGCCGCGCCGGCGGGTCCGACCGCCAGGGCGGCCACGGCCAGCGCGCCCACGAGCACGCCGGCGACCTTGTGGGGGGAGATGAGACGCATTGCGAGTACCTCCGCGTTCGCGCCGGTCCATTACCGGCGGTAACGCGAAAATAGACATGGTCATGACATCGGTCAACCCTTCGCGGCGCGCTTTACCGGTCCCGTCGGCCGAGCGGTGCGGCCGGAGGCGGTGACGCAGGAGGGGCCCGCCGGGCCTGGAACGCGCGGGCCGGCCCGCCGCGGACGGGACGGGGCGGGGGGGCCCCCCCGGGCCGGGGCCCCCGGGGGGGGCCCGCCGGGGCACCGACCTTTTGG
>NZ_JBSGZD010000043.1:826-40189 GCF_053610825.1 Streptomyces sp. NPDC054863
TCCTCGTACGTACGGGCGCGGGTGCGCCCGCCGGGCCGTCGCCCCTCGGGCGGCGACCGGCGGATCAGCTCAGTTGGCCGCCGCCTGGCCCGTACCCGGACCTGTGAAGTAGTTGTGGAGGCCGGGGACGGTCAGGGTGCCGCCGAACTGGCCCGCCTGGGTGACCCTGGCCTTGGTGAACATCGCGATGGGGACGTTCAGCGGGGGCGGTGTCTCGGGGCTGAAGGTCACCGGGATGAGGCCGAAGAGGTTGCCCTTCAGCTCTTCCGTGTACATCGTGACGGTGCCCTGACGCAGGGTCGAGGTGGAGCCCTTGCTCGCCTGGACGTGGCCGGTGGCCCCGTTCGGGCCGACCGTGGTCTGGTGCAGGTCCCTGATGTCCGTTTCCTTGGCGGTGAACTTCAGGACCTTCTTGATCTTGCCGCCTGCGGTGCGGACCTCGACGACGCCCTCGTAGTTGAGGCCGCGGAGGGTGAGCATCGAGGTTTCCAGGATCCACGGGTCGTCCGGGAGGTCCGGGATGCCCGGCTCCAGCTTGGCGTCCGCGAGGGCCTTGGGGTCCGCCGTCGGGCAGGGGTAGGGGATCTTGCCGTCGGCGTTCGGGACGAGGTCGGGCTTGCCGTCGCCGTCCTTGTCGAGGTCCCCGACCTTGATGCCGAGCTTCTCGGCGGCCTCGCGGATGGCCTTCTCGGTCCTGGAGGTCTCGGCGTCCGCCTTTTCCTTGGCCGCCTTCTCCTCCTTGTCCTTCTTGCCCTTTTCGAGCTCGGCCTTCTGCGCGGCCTTCGCCTCGGCTTCCTTCGCGTCCTCGGCGGTGTCCGCCTTGTCCGCACCGGCGGCCTCGCCCTTGCCCGCGTCGGCGGCCGGGGGCTTCTTCGCCGCGTCGCCCGCGGGGGCGGGGGCCTTGGCGTCCGGCTTCGCCGTGTCCGAAGGCGTGGGCGTGGGGGTGGCGGCCGGAGGAACCGCGGGCTCCTCCTTCTTGCCGCCCAGGCCCTCGAAGAAGTCCTTGATCTTCGGTCCCACACCGAGCGGGTCCAGCGGGTTCTCGGACTCGGTCTCGGAGGGGGTGGGCGTCGGCCCGGGAGTCGGCGTGCCGGCGTCCGGGGCCTTCTGGTCCGTGCCCGCGGGCGGCTTCGTGGCGTCGGGGGCCGGGGTCCGGCCCGGCTTGCCCGCTCCTGCGCCGTCCTTGGCCGGGTCACCGTCGGCCGCGTCGCCGTCGGCGGAGCCGGGCTTCGCGGCGTCGCCCTTGGCGGCGTCGCCCTTGGCCTTGTCCGCCGCGTCCTTGTCCGCCGCGTCCTTCGCCGCGTCCTTGTCCGGCTTGCCGTCGCCGTCCTTGTCCGCGTCCTTGGCGGCCTCGTCCGGCTGCGTCACGCACGGGCCGGGGGCGAACGGGTTCCCCGGCTCCTCGGCGGCCATCGCCAGCTTCGGCGTCAGGCTCATCCCGACGAACACCGCGGTGGGCATCGCCGCGAGGGCCAGGGCCTTGCCCGCAGGCATGTGGAGCTTGGTCAGCAGCGACTTCCTGGGGGCCGCGTGGCGCGGCCCGCCTCTACCGCGCGACTCCTGCGCCACGCCCGCGTTCTCCTGGGCCTCGTCACCCCGCACTGTTCCTCCTGCCATCGGCGTCGCCAGATGTGTCAGTCGTGTTCATGCCCGTGCCCGTGCCCGCTCCCGGGCCCTCTGCCTTCGTCAGGTTCGCCCCCTGCTGCCCGGCGGCCTGCGGCGGCACCTGCGAGAGGGCCATCGTCTGCTCGGCGGCGGGTGCCGGGGACGCGGACGGCGCCGGGTCCTTCGCCGGAGCCCAGGCGATGGACATCGCACCGCCCAGCAGCGAGAGCAGGAAGCCGATGATGAATCCGCCGATGTTCGACACCGGGATGGAGACGAGGGCCAGCAGGATCGCGGCCACACCCGCGAAGATCCGGACGATGGAGTGGAACCACATCGTGAGGCCCAGCGTGACCAGCAGGACGCCGATGATCAGCGAGCCCGCGCCCGCGGTCGTCGCCATGGTGAGCGTGAGCGAGCCCATTTTGAGGTCGTTGTACGGGAAATACATGATCGGGACGCCACCGAGGATGGTGAGGAGTCCCGCCCAGAAGGGCCGGACTCCTCGCCAGGCGCGGAAACGCAGCCGCCAGTAGTGGAAATCGCGGCTCTCGCTCGGAACCGAGGTCTCGGCGCTCATGGAAACAGCTCCCTGGAACCGGTGTTGCTGTGCAGAAGAAGAGGGAGAGGGTACGGGCGGGACACCCGGGGAACGGTCCGCTGAACCGGTGCCCCGCCCTGTGCCCCGCCCGCGCCGGAGTGCCTAGCAACACCCCGGCGGAGTGCCTAGCAGCACCCCGGCGGAGTGCCTAGTAGCACTCCTTGACGCCCTTGTGCAGGCGCAGGCTCAGGTTGCTGAGCTTGAAGGTGCCCGCCGAGGTCGCCCAGGCGCGCTGCTTCACCTTGGTCAGCACGGCCCTGTCGGCCTGCTGGGCGAAGCCGAAGGGGTTGGCCTTCGTGCCCTTCTGGATGCCGGGGCCCTTGGTGGCCTTGCCCGCCGCGACACCGATGTCGATGTTCGAGAACTCGGCGTCGGCGTCCAGGTCGGCGACGTCCAGGTAGATGTTCTCGGCGTGCACGGGCGTCGCGCCCGTACCGGCCTTGAGCATCAGGCTGACGCTGCCGAAGATCGGGACGTCCGGGGTGACGACCGACTGGCACATGTTCGTGATGTCGGCGGTCTTGAAGCCGGAGACCGCGACCGGGTGAGCGGCCGGGTTCCCCTTCAGGTCGGTGCCCTCGGCGATGCTGCCGTACTGCACGAAGCCCGTGCCGTCCAGCTTGTCGGCCGTCACCTTGAAGTCCTGGCCGGAGACGCTGAACGAAGCCGCCAGCGCGCCCTGTGCCATGGCGACGCCTATCGCGGCGGTCGCGGCCACGCTCGGCACCATGACGACCGCGAAGCGACGCCATCTGGTTCCACCGCGTACTTGGGAACTCATGTACTTTCCTCCTTCTCGGACGTACATCTCCGGTACGGGCAGGGGCCCGTCGGGATGGGAGAAGTGCTACGTCCTCGGAGGGCGGGCGCCGCGCCCGGAGCCCGGCATGTGCCACGTCCGAATCACCGGCGATCACCCCCGAGCGACAACCACTGGCCACGCGTTCGCGCAACCTGCTGGACAGGCCCCGCCGTTGGGCGGAGACCCCCCTGTCCAGAGCCGGCACCACTGCTGCCGACCCGCCCGGTGGGGACCCAGAAACCCCGCCGCCCCGACTGGCTTGTCAGGGCGTGGGCAATGGACCGAGCGTGGCCGATCGTGGTGCATTCACGGGCTTGGCACAAGGGGGTTCGTTACTCGCTAGTAACGGGCCGATAACCGAAGGGCGGCCCGCCGGTCCCGCAGGGTCGCGCACGGCTGCGTCGCGTGACGCGGAAAATCGGGTGATTGCCGCAACAAGGCGGACAGAAGGGCGAGTTCGCTTTACTGCGAGTAACAGCGGCCCCGATTGCCAAGTTTTGGCAAAACGGGGCCGCGTTTTATCACTGAGTCGCCAAATCCCACGATGCGGAAGAGGGGCGTGGGTGCTGCTGGGGCGGGGGAGGTTTCGCTGCCCGCCGTCGGGGCGGCAGGGCGGGGTGCGGGGGGCTGTTGCTCATCTGCGGCGCCGTCGCGGCTGGTCGCGCCCACGCGGCGGAGCCGCATGTCCGATACAGCCCCGCACCCCGGAAACGGCCCCTTTAGAAGAGCACCCGTGCGAGGGCCGAGCGGGCCGCGCCGACCCTCGGGTCGTCCGCGCCGACGACCTCGAAGAGTTCGAGGAGTCGGACCCGTGCCGCGTTCCGGTCGTCCCCGGCCGTCACGCGCACCGTGTCGACGAGCCGCCCGAAGGCGTCCTCGATGTGACCGCCCGCGAGGTCGAGCTCGGCCGCGGCGATCTGCGCGGCTACGTCGGCGGGCCGGTCCGCCGCATCCTTGCGCGCCTGCTGCGGGTCCAACTTCGTCACCCGGCCCAGGAGTTCGGCCTGCGCCAGACCGGCCTTGGCGTCCGGGTTGGCGGGGTCGTCCGCGAGTACGTTCTTGTACGCCTGGACGGCGCCGGCGAAGTCGTTGGCGTTCAGGGCGTCCATCGCCGCGTCGAGCAGCGCGTCGTACGGACCGACCGGGGGCGCCGTTTCGGTCTCGGTGTCCGCGACGGGACCGTCCGCGACCTGGATCCCGGTGAGCCCGAAGCGCTCCTCGCCGACCTGGATGAGCTGGTCCAGGGTCTGCCGGATCTGCGCCTCCGGGGCCACGCCCTGGAAGAGCGGCAGGGCCTGGCCCGCCACCACGGCGAAGACGGCCGGGATGCCCTGGATGCCGAACTGCTGCATCAGCATCTGGTTGGCGTCGACGTCGACCTTGGCGAGGACGAACCGCCCCGCGTACTCCTGTGCCATCCGCTCCAGGAGCGGGCCGAGCTGCTTGCACGGCTCGCACCACTCGGCCCAGAAGTCGATGACGACCGGGACCTCGGAGGAGCGCTGGAGGACGTCTGTCTCGAATCCTGCCTCGTCGACGTCGAACACGAGGTGGGAGGCGGGCACGGCTGCGGTGCCCCCCTGCCGGGCGGCCTCGGCGCGCGCCTCTTCCGCCTTCTGCCGGGCCTCGTTGGCCGCTTTCACCGCGGCGAGGTCTACGACGCCGCTCATGGACATGTTCCTAGGCTGCATGCGTACATCCTCCCCCCTCGGCGACCGGTTCAGAAAAGCGCGCGGCACACCTGCTCCGCCGCGTGTGCGGTACTGCTGTGGCGGCGCCGGGTCCCCACCCGGCGCCAGTGGTTGTCGCTCGGCCCCGCGGGAAGATCTCGGGAGGCTTTCGCTACGGGTCGTAGCGTAACTCGATCCCCCCTCGGAACGCCTCGTGATCTCGCTCACGATCACTTGCGGAGCCTCTGACCAACGGGACCTACTCGCCGGTATGGTCTCCGGCATGTCCACCCCCGCCACTCCCCCACCACCTCGCACGGGGCGCCCCCGCAGCGTCGCCGCGGACGCCGCGATCCTGGACGCGACCCGGGACGCACTGGTGGATCTGGGCTGGTCGAAGCTGACCATGGGGGACGTGGCACAGCGCGCGGGGGTCGCCAAGACAACCCTCTACCGGCGCTGGGCGCACAAGAACGAACTGGTCGTGGACGCGGTCGCGGTCCTCTTCGACGAGCTCGAACTCCCGGACCGGGGCAGCCTGCTGGAGGACGTGCAGGGCGTGGTGCTCCAGTTCGCCGCTCTCCTGGAGCGCCCCGAGACGAAGACCGCGCTGATGGCGGTGGTCGCGGAGTCCACCCGGGACGACGCGCTGCGGACCCGGATCCGCTCCGCCATCGTCGACCGCCAGAAGCGCCTCGTACTCCTGGGCCGGGAACGCGCGCAGGCCCGCGGCGAACTGCCGTACGAGGAGTCCCCGGCACAGGCGGCCCGCAACGCGGACCTGATCTTCGACGTGATCGCCGGGGCCGTCGTCCACCGGGCGCTGGTGAGCGCGGAGCCGGTGGACGCGGCCTGGGCACACAGCTTTACGTCGCTGCTGGTGAGCGGTCTGGGCGGCACGCTGCCCCAGGCGTAGCCTGACGTGGCGGTACGTCCGGGCGGCACGCTGCCCCCGCCCTGAGCACTCGGACCGGTCAGACCTGGTAACGGTCGGGCGCGAAGAGGCCGACGTTCTCCGCGACCCACTCGCTGGTCCGCTTCAGCCCCTCCTCCAGGGACATCTGCGGCTCCCAGCCCGCCCACTCGCGGGCCCGGGTGTTGTCGGACAGCAGCCGCTCGACCTCGCTGCCGGAGGGCCGCAGGCGTGCCGGGTCGACGACGACCTCGGCGTCCCGCCCGGAGGCGGCTATCAGCGCGGTGGCCAGGTCGCCGATGGCGATCTCGCGCCCCGTACCCAGGTTGACGCTCTCACCGAGCGCCCTGTCGCAGTCCGCCATCGCGAGGAAGCCGCGCGCGGTGTCGGTGACGTACGTGAAGTCGCGGGTCGGGGTGAGCGAGCCGAGCTTGATCTCCCGTGCGCCGGAGTGGAGCTGGGCCAGGATGGTGGGGATGACGGCGCGCGCGGACTGCCGCGGACCGTAGGTGTTGAAGGGCCGTACGACCGTCACCGGGAGCTCGAAGGCGTGGTGGAAGCTGAGCGCCATCATGTCGGCGCCGATCTTGGAGGCGGAGTACGGCGACTGCGGCTGGAGCGGGTGCTGCTCGCTGATCGGGGCGGTGAGGGCGGTCCCGTACACCTCGCTGGTGGAGGTGTGGACGAGCCGGCGGACGCTGTGCCTGCGGCAGGCCTCGGCGATGTTCTCCGTACCGACGACATTCGTCTGGACGTACGCGCCGGGCGAGGAGTAGCTGTACGGGATGCCGATGAGCGCGGCGAGGTGGAAGACGGTGTCGCAGCCCGCGACGGCGTCGGAGACGCGGCCCGCGTCGCGCACGTCGCCGGTGAACATCTCGACCTGGCTGCTGCCCAGGTGCTGCTTCAGGAAGCCCTTCTCGGCGTACGGCTTGTAGTGCACGAAGGCGCGGACGTCGGCGCCGAGCTCCACGAGCAGGTCGACGAGCGTGGAGCCGATGAAGCCTTCGGCGCCGGTGACGAGGACCTTGCGGCCGTTCCAGTCGATGCGCTTGCTGTGACTTTCGACGATCATCGCGTGAACTCCATTGCGGGGTAGGTGTGTTCGGGAAGTCCGGAGAGGCGCATGACCTGCGCGGCCAGCAGATCGGCGGCCTGTGCGTGCGTGCTGGGCCCGGCGGCCCTCGACATGGCACCGAGCCGCGCCGGGTCGGCGAGCAGCGGCTCGACGAGTGCGGCGAGCCGGTCCGCGGTGGTCTCCTCGTCCGGTACGAGGTGGGCGGCGCCGGCGTCGGAGAGGACCCGGGCGTTGTGGGTCTGGTGGTCGCCCGGGGCGTGCGGGTACGGCACCAGGACGGCGGGCACGCCGACGGTCTCCAGTTCGGCGACGGTCGCGGACCCGGCCCGGCAGACGACGAGGTCGGCCGCCGCGTACGCGAGATCCATCCGGTCCAGGTACGGCACCACGGACGCGACCCGTTCGGCGCCCGCGTACGCCACCTGCCGCCGGGTCTCCTCCAGCTTGGCCGGACCCGTCTTGATCAGCAGGTGCACGTCGCTGCGCTCCCGCCACCTGGCGGCAAGACCGACGGCCGCCTCGGTCAGTCGTACGGCGCCGAGGCTGCCCCCGTTGAAGAGGACGAGGCGCGCGCCGTCCGGCACCCCGTACGCCCGCCTGGCCTCGTCGCGCATCCCGGCCCGGTCGAGGTGGGCGAGGGACGCGGCGATCGGCATTCCCACCGTCATGGCGTTCTGGCCGCCGGCCAGGTGGGAGCGGCTGCGGTCGAAGGCGATGGCGATGTTGTGGGTCAGCCGCGCCGCGAACTGGTTCGCCCGCCCTGGGACGGCGTTGGACTCGTGGATGATGCTCGGCAGACCGGCCATCCTCGCGCCGACGATCACCGGGGCGCTCGGGTAGCCGCCCATGCCGACGGCGACGTGCGCGCCCTGCGCCTTGAGGATCGAGCGGGCCTGCGCACCCGACTTCAGCAGGGCCGCGGGGAGCAGGTATCTCTTCGCGCCCAGCGAAGGGTCGAAGGGGATCATGTCGACGGTGTGCAGCCGGTATCCGGCGCCGGGGATGAGGTCCGTCTCCAGGCCCCGGGTGGTCCCGACGAACGAGATGACGGCGTCGGGCACGGCCCGGCGCAGTGCCTCGGCAAGTGCGAGCCCCGGGTAGATGTGGCCCCCGGTGCCGCCCGCCCCGATCACGACTGAAAGTGGAGTGCGCATGGCCGCCACACTCACGAAGATCCTTAAGAAGGTTCTAAGAGCCCGATTTGGCAGGATTCACCCATGACCCTGACCACCCAGACCACCCTGGCCAAGATCCTGGTAGTCGACGACGAGCCGGAAGTGCGGGCCGCCGTCGAGGACGGCCTCTCCATCGAGGGGTACGAGGTCCGGGGCGCGCCGGACGGCCTGGCGGCGCTGTCCGCCACCGCCACCTGGCAGCCGGACGCACTCGTCCTGGACGTGATGATGCCGGTCCTGGACGGTCTCGCGGTCTGCCGCCGGCTGCGCGCGGTCGGCGACCGCACCCCGATCCTGGTCCTCACCGCACTGGACTCGGTGAGCGACCGCGTGGACGGCCTGGACGCGGGCGCCGACGACTACCTCGTCAAGCCCTTCGCCCTGGACGAGCTGGTCGCCCGCGTCCGGGCGCTGCTGCGCCGCGCGGCCCCGCTCGCCGAGGAGGACCCGTCCCTCTCCTACGCGGACCTGGTCGTCGATCCGGTCACCCGCACCGGCCACCGGTCCGGCCGCCCGCTCGAATTCAGCCGCACCGAGTTCGCGCTGCTCGAACTCCTGCTCCGCCACCCGGGCCAGGTGCTCCCCCGCGAGCTGATCCTCGAACTGGTCTGGGGACGGGACTTCGGCCCCGACTCCAACTCCCTCGCGGTGTACGTCGGTTACCTGCGCCGCAAGCTGGAGGCGGCGGGCGGGAGCCGCCTGGTCCACACGGTCCACGGCGTCGGCTACCGCCTGTCGTCGGAAGCGGCATGAGCGGCGGCCGGCGCCGTCGCGCGCTGGGCGCCCGCTGGCGCCGCCACCGCCCGCTCCGCACCCGCCTGGCGGTGTCGGCGTCGGCCGCCGTGGCCCTCGTCGCGATCGGCGTGTGCACGGCCGCGTACTTCGTGATCCGCTACGAGATGTACCACCAGCTCGACCTGAACCTCACCCAGTCCGGGACCCGCATCATCCAGGCGGACCGGCATCTGCAGACCCGCGTCCTGGCGGGCGAGTGCCGCTTCCTGTCGGCGCCCGCGTGCGCCCAGGTCGTCCCGTCCGACCCGGCGAAGGACTCCCCGGAGCCGTACGTCCTGCCGGTCTCGCCGCCCGTCCGTGAGGTCGCGTCCGGCGAGCGTGCCCCGTACTTCAGCAACTTCCGCATGGAGGGCCACCCGGCCCGCATGGCCGTCACCCCCCTCGGCAACGGCCGCGCCCTCCAACTCGCCCTGCGCGCGGACTCGGTGGAACGCGGCATCCGCCAGGCGGCGCTCCTCCTCTCGGCGGTCGGCGGGGCGGGCGTCCTCCTGGCCGCCGCGCTCGGCTACTGGGTCTCCCGCACGGGCCTGGCCCCGGTCGCCCGCCTCACCGCCACCGCCGAACGCATCGCCGCGACCCGCGACCCCCGTCACCGCATCGAGCTGCCCCCCGGCCCCCTCCACCGCGAGGACGAGGTGACCCGCCTCGCCGTCAGCTTCAACACCATGCTCGGCGAACTCGAACAGTCCGTCTCCGCCCAGCGCCGCCTGGTCGCGGACGCCTCCCACGAACTGCGCACGCCGCTCACCGCGCTCCGGACGAACGCGG
The DNA here is from genome assembly GCF_053610825.1 of Streptomyces sp. NPDC054863. NCBI lineage: Bacteria > Bacillati > Actinomycetota > Actinomycetes > Kitasatosporales > Streptomycetaceae > Streptomyces > Streptomyces sp. NPDC054863. Next base: position 10,234 of record NZ_JBSGZD010000043.1, read on the forward strand.
AGTTGCTGGCGAAGTCGGACCGCTTGTCGGCGGCTCAGCGCGACCGGGCCTCCGGCGCGCTCTCGCGCCAACTCCGCGAAGTCACGGGCCTGGTCAACGACCTGATCGAACTCGCCCGGGACGAGGAGCCCCAGCCCCTCCTCGAAGAAGTCCGCATGTCCTCCCTCGTGGAACACGCGGTCGCCACGGCCGCCGCCCACTGGCCCGCCACCCCCTTCCCGCTCTCCGTGGCCGACAGCGCAACACCGGTGACCCTCCCCGGGGTCCCGGCCCGCCTCACCCGCCTCCTGACGAACCTCCTCGACAACGCGGCGAAGTTCAGCCCGTCCGGCGCCCCGGTCGAGGTCGAACTCACCTGCTCCGGAGCGGAGTTGGAGCTGACGGTGCGTGACCACGGCCCCGGCATCTCCGCCGCGGACCTCCCTTACGTCTTCGACCGCTTCTACCGCGCGGAGGCGGCCCGCGCCCTCCCCGGCTCGGGCCTTGGCCTGGCCATGGCCCGCCAGATCGCCCGGGCCCACGGAGCGGAACTGACAGCCGAACAGGCGGCGGGGGGCGGGGCGTTGTTCCGCCTGCGGTTCGGGGCGGTCAGTACGCCTTAGCGGCGGGCGCGGCCCCCTCCCGCCCCCCGCCGCGTCATGCGCCGAGACGTTCCGTGTACGCCTCGGTCGGAGGGAACGGAGTGGGACTCGTCATGCCCGCCGACCAGAAACCGGCGGTGCCCGGCACGGGCGTCACATCACTGAGGTACGGCGCCGGCGCCGCGCCGAGCGGGCCACGGACGAGAGTCCATGCGTCGCCGTCCCGACGCAGGTAGGTGCTCCTGGTCTGGTCCCGGTAGTTCCAGCCCGATATCCACGCCGCGCGGCCCTGCGCATCGGCGGCGACACCCGTCAGCGCCCCGGCGCCGAAGCCCGGCTCCACCCGCGTCCAGGCCGTGCCGTCGAAGTGGCCAAGAACGGGGCTGCCGGGGCGCCCCGGCGGCCCGCCGACACCGGCGTCCGTGCCCACCGCCCACACGTCGTCCGGCCCGGCCGCGTGCAGTCCACCGATCGAAAGCCGCGGGCCCTGAATCGGCGGCAGGACCGTCCAGGCCCCGTCCCAGCGGGCCACGAGCCCGGCCCAGCCGCTGCCGGCCGTCCGGTCGCCGCCCACCCACACCTCGCCCTGCGCGCCCCGTACCACCCGGTACAGGTTCGCGCCCGCGACGGGCAGCGGGTCGAGCCACTGCCACTGCAGCCCGTCCCGGCACAGCAGGCGGGCGGCGCCGCCCCGGCTGCCACCGATCCACACCTTCCGGTCGGGGCCGACCGCCACCGAGTGCAGCCGGAGATCCGGCTCGCCCCTGCCCGGAAACTCCGCCTCGCGCCAGGTGGCGCCGTCCCAGCGCAGCAGCGGGCTCGCCGCCCCCGCCGGCAGGCCGACACTCCAGGCCGCGTCGGCGCCGACACCGGCGACGTCGTTCAGCCGGCCGGCGTACGAGAGGTGCGACAGATCGGTCTTCGTCCAGGCGCTGCCGTTCCAGAGCATGGCCAGCGCCCGCCCCTGCGACGGTCCGCCACGGGCTTCCTCGCCGACGGCCCAGGCCAGTTGGGGCCCGGCGGCGGCGATGCGGCGCAACTGCGCGGCCGGGGTGCTGCCGGGTGCGGGCACTGCTTGCCACTCTTGTGCACGAGGTGCGGGAACGCCGGCCCTGGCGGTACCCGTAACGAGTGCCGCCCCGGGGAGCACGCCGACCGTCGCTGCCAGAAATCGCCTTCGTCTCACTGCTGAGCCCCCTCCACGCGGACAGGAGGGACCACCGTGGCCCAGGGCGGCGCAGAGGTCCAGACACCTGTGTGACAAAGACCCGCCGGTCTTCCACCCCGCCCCGCTCGGCTCGGCCCCGCTTGGCTCGGCGAGTGTGTGCAGGCACCAGCGCCTCGGGGACGGGGCGTCGGCCAACTCAGTGCTGGATCAGGCCGCCGACCTCAACCGGGGCGACGTGGCCGGTGGCCGGGGTGGTCCTGGCCAGGGTGAGGCCGATGTCGACCAGGGACGAGCGGCGCAGATGGGGGACTTCGGGGATCGGGGTCCAGGCCGGCTCGGCGGTTTCGCCGTTCGGCTCGGGGCGGAGGGTGCCGCCGGTGATGCGGACCTGGTAGAAGATGCCGACGTTCTGGTGCGCGGTGCCCCTGTGGGCGGCGGCTGCGGGGATCACTCGGGAGTCCACTCCCAGCAGGCGTTCGACCGTCGCCTCGTAGCCGGTCTCCTCGGCGACCTCCCGGATCACCGCGTCGAAGGGGTCCTCCGCCTGCTCGACCCTGCCGCCCGGCAGGGTCCAGTTGCTCCCGGCCCCCTCCGGCGGTACGTGGCGCGCGAGCAGCACCCGCCCGTCCTCGATGCACACGGCGTACGCCGCCAGCCGGAAACTCATCCCCGTACCTCCGCCGATGCCGATTCCGTACGCCCGCGACGTCAGTTTCAACTCCCGCACCACCTCCCCGCATTCCCGTACGCGGTGTGATTCTTGTCCGATCGCCCGAGCCCCGCTTCTGCTGCATACTCCGAGTCGGTCTCCGCCGGGAAGAGCGGATCATCCGGTCCATCGAGAGGGTTGCGCATGACACTGGGTACGAACGGTGCGGCTGAAGCGGGCGTGTGGAAGCTGGGCGGCGACCTCCCGGTCAACCGCATCGGGTACGGCGCGATGCGCCTTCCGCAGACCGGCGCGGCGTTCGCCGACGACGCCGTCCCGCGCGATCGTGACGAGGCCGTCGCGCTGCTCCGGCAGGCCGTGGAGCTCGGCGTCAATCACATCGACACCGCCGCGTTCTACTTCTCTCCGCTGCGTTCCGCCAACGAGCTGATCAACGCGGCCCTCGCTCCGTACGCCGACGACCTGGTCGTCGTCACGAAGGTGTGGCCCGGCCGGGACCCGTCCGGTGAGTGGTGGTACGCCGAGCCGCACCAACTGCGCGGCCAGGTGGAGGAGAACCTGCGCCAGCTCGGCCGCGACCACCTCGACGTGGTCAACCTCCGCGTCCCGAGGCGGGAGGCGACCGGCTCGATCGCCGAGCACTTCGCCGTTCTCGCCGGGCTCCGCGAAGCCGGCCTGATCCGCCACCTCGGCCTCGCCAACGCTTCCCCGGCCCACCTCGCCGAGGCCCGCGCCATCGCCCCCGTGGTCTGCGTACAGAACTCTTACGGGCTGGACGCCCCCCGTGCGGAGACGGAGCTCCTCCGCTCCTGCGGCGAACAGGGCATCGCCTACGTCCCCTTCTACTCCATCGCCGGCGCAGGCCGCGAAGCCGGCGCGACGGGTGCCGAAAACGCGCAGGTACTCGCCGTCGCACGTGCGCACGACGCGTCGGCCGCGCAGGTCCGCCTGGCCTGGACCCTGCACCAGGGCCCGCACGTGCTGGCCATCCCGGGCACGGGCAACCCGGCGCACCTGGCGGCGAACGTGGCCGCTGCCGCGCTGCGCCTCACCGAGGAGGAACTGGCCCTGCTGGCGGCCCCGGAGACTCTCCCGACGGGCGGGTCGGCGGAGGTGCCCGCCTAACGTCCGGGCCGGGCCCGGGGTCCGGACCTGGAGCCGTGCCCAGGGTCCGGACCTGGAGTCCGGGCCTGGGGTCAGGTCCCGGCGCGGCCGGCCGTCCTTCGTCGCAGCGCGGGGAGCAGGGGCGGCCGACCGGATTCGGTCACGCCCCGGTGGTCCTGGCCGACGGGCGGCAGCATCCTCCCGGCGAGCAGGGGCACGAGCGCCGCGACGCTCAGCAGCCCGCCCACGAGGAACGTGGCCCGCACACCCCAGGCGGGCAGGATCATGCCGCCGAGGAGCGCCCCGCCCGCGATCCCCGCGTTGTAGGCACCGGAGTTGGCCGCCAGCGCGATCTCGGTGCGGCCGGGGGCGGAGCGCAGCATCTGGTTCTGCGTGGCCATGAACACCGGGCCGAGTGAGCCCCCCAGCAGCACCAGGCACACGACCGCACCGGCCTGGACGGTACCGGTCGCGTACAGGCCCAGCAGGCCGGCCGCCTGGGTGATCACCGGGACGACGAGCGTGCCGGTCGGGAAGCGGTCCTGGAGAGGGCCCCCGATCACCACACCGATCACGCCCGCGATGCCGGAGACCATCAGCAGGGCGCTCACCGAGGTGTCGGAGAAGCCGCTCACCTCGCCCAGGAACTGCACGACGTACGTGTAGCCCGCGAACGCGCCCGTGACGGACAGCGTGGTGGTCGCCAGCACGATCTTGAACCGGCGCTTGTCGGGTGCCGAGCCGTAGGCCGCGTGCCCTTCGTCCGGACGCGACGTCGGGAGCAGTGCGGCGATCGTGACGAGGGAGACCAGACCCAGCCCGGCCAGTACGACGACGGGGACCTGCCACCCGCTCTGCTGGCCCAGCCAGGTGCCGACGGGGACACCGAGCACCAGGGCCAGCGAACCGGCCACCGACAGCACGCCGATCACCCTCCCCTTGACGGCCGGTGGGAACAGGCCGACTGCCACCGGCCCCATCACCGCCCAGAACACCGCCTGGGCGAGCGCGGTCACCAGCCGGGCGGCCATCAGCAGCCAGTAGCTGGAACTCAGCGCCGACACCACGCTCGACAGGACGAGCGCGGCCAGGAGCACGGTGAGCACGTGGCGGCGCGGCAACGCACGCGTGGCGTGTGCGAGAGGCAGCGAGACCACGGCGACGGTCAGCCCGTAGGCGGTGACCAGAAGGCCCACCGCGGAGAGGGAGACCTGTACGTCGGCCGAGATGAGCCTGAGCAGCCCGATCGGCAGGTTCTCCGCGGTGTTGAAGGTGAACGCGGCGAGCATCAGGGCCGCGAGCAGGGCAATTCTGTGCAGGCGGGCCGATCGTACGGTTGCCATGCAGACTCTCCCCCGCTTGCCTTCGTGGTGCCCACGCCGATCGCGCTGCCGTCGAACGTATCCAACTCATGGGCGCTGTGGATCACTTGGGCCTGCATCTCCCGCGATACCCACTCGTCAGCAACTCCCCCTCGTGGCAGGTTGGTTGCCATGACCGACACCGCCGGCATTCCGGAAGTCCGCTCCTACGAGGCCGAGGGCGGCCCCCTGGTCCACCTCGACACCGGCGGGGACCTCCCGCCCCTGGTGCTGCTGCACGGCGGCTTCGTCGACCACCGCATGTGGGAGGCCCAGACAGCGGCCCTGTCCCGCACCCACCGGGTGATCGCTCCGGATGCCCGGGGGCACGGCGAGTCGTCGGTGGCGCGGGCTCCGTTCCGGGCGGCCGACGACGTCGCCGGGCTGCTGCGCCACCTCGGCACGGGGCCGGCGGTCGTCGTCGGGCTGTCGATGGGCGGCGGGACCGCCGTGGATGTCGCGCTCGAACACCCGGACCTGGTACGGGCGTTGGTGGTCAGCGGTGTCGGTACGAGCGAGCACGAGTTCCGCGACCCGTGGATCCTGGACGTCGTGGCGGAGCTGGAGCGGACGCTCGGCGAGGGGGACGTGCCGGGCTGGGTCGAGGCGTTCATGCGCGTCACCTCCGGGCCGCACCGCTCCCTCGACGAGGTCGACCCCGGTGTCGTACGCCGACTGCGCGAGCTGGCGGTGCACACGGTCTCCCAGCACACCGGCACCGGCACCGGGCCCCAGCACTTCGCCGTCCCGGTCACCGACACCTGGGCCCGCGCCGCCAAGATCGGCGTCCCCGTACTGGCGATCAACGGGTCCGTCGACGGCCCCGACAACCACAGGATGGCGGAACGCCTGGTGCGCACCGTCCCCGACGGTCGCCTCAGGATCGTCGAGGACACGGGCCACTACCCGAACATGGAACGGCCGGACGTCTTCAACGCGTACCTCCTGGACTTCCTGCGCACGCTCTGAGCGCCGTCCGGGGCTTCCAGACACCACTTTCCCCGGGGCGGCCCCTCACTGCCAGGGCGAGTCGGCCCGCTGCGCGTTCGCGGTCATGCGCCGCAGCACCTTCAGCGCGGCCACGTACTCCTCGTCGCTGACGCCCTCGTGCACCTGGGCGCGCAGACCGGTGACCAGTTCCTTGATCTTGGCCTTGCCCGCGCGCCCCGCTTCGGTGAGCGAGAGCTGCGAGGAGTCGTCGGCCGCGAGCCAGCCCCGGTACAGGAGCTGGTCGACGACACGGGCGATGTCGTACGGGTTGTCGGCGACGGCCGCGAGCTGCTCGACGACCTGTTCGCGGGTGGAGCCGCCCGTACCGCCGCCCGCCTCGACCCGGTTGAGCACCCACCACTGGGGCTGGGTGACGTCGAAGCGCGCCATCGAGTCGCGCAGCAGGTTCTTGACGGCGTTGCTCGTCACGCCGGTCCAGTAGGCGACGGGCTGGGAGGCCAGGTCCGCGTCGGCGGCCTGCGGATCGGCGGTGTGCTGCGGGGTGGCGGTGTGCTGCGGGGTGGCGGATGCGGCCGGGGTGGTGCTCGTCGTGGTCATGCGGGCGAAGCTACGACCTCAACCCCGATTGAGGTCAACACTTCACCCGCACACCCAACTCCCGCTAGAACCCCGGGGGTTCCGTGTAGACGCCCCACTCGTCCCGCAGCACCCCGCAGATCTCGCCCAGCGTCGCCTCCGCCCGCACGGCGGCCAGCATCGGCTCGATCATGTTGGAGCCGTCGCGGGCGGCGGCCAGCATCGCGTCCAGCGAGGACCGCACCTTCGCGTCGTCCCGGTGCGACTTCCGCTCGGCCAGTGCCCGTACCTGCTCGGTCTCCACCTCGTGGCTGACCCGCAGGATCTCCAGGTCGCCGGTGACCGAGCCGTGGGCGGTGTTGACGCCGACGACCTTCTTGTCGCCCTTCTCCAGCGCGCGCTGGTACTGGAAGGCGGACTCGGCGATCTCGCCGGTGAACCAGCCGTCCTCGATGCCGCGCAGGATGCCGGAGGTGATCGGCCCGATCGGGTGCTGCCCGTCCGGGTGGGCGCGCAGTCCGCGCTCCTTGATCTGCTCGAAGATCTTCTCGGCCTCGGCCTCGATGCGGTCGGTGAGCTGCTCCACGTACCAGGAGCCGCCGAGCGGGTCGGCGACGTTGGCGACGCCCGTCTCCTCCATCAGTACCTGCTGGGTGCGCAGCGCGATCTCGGCGGCCTGCTCGCTGGGGAGGGCGAGGGTCTCGTCGAGGGCGTTGGTGTGGAGGGAGTTGGTGCCGCCGAGGACGGCGGAGAGGGCTTCGACGGCGGTCCGCACGACGTTGTTGTACGGCTGCTGGGCGGTCAGGGAGACTCCCGCCGTCTGGGTGTGGAAGCGGAGCCACTGCGCCTTGTCGGTCTTCGCCCCGTACACCTCCTTCATCCAGCGGGCCCAGATCCTGCGCGCGGCGCGGAACTTGGCGATCTCCTCGAAGAAGTCCAGGTGGGCGTCGAAGAAGAAGGACAGGCCGGAGGCGAAGTGGTCGACCTCCAGGCCGCGGCTGAGGCCGAGTTCGACGTATCCGAAGCCGTCGGCGAGGGTGTACGCCAGCTCCTGCGCGGCCGTCGCCCCGGCCTCGCGGATGTGGTAGCCGGAGACGGAGAGCGGCTTGTACGCGGGGATGCCCGCCGCGCAGTGCTCCATCAGGTCGCCGATCAGGCGCAGGTGCGGCTCGGGCTGGAAGAGCCACTCCTTCTGCGCGATGTACTCCTTGAAGATGTCGGTCTGGAGCGTGCCGTTGAGGGTGGCGGGGTCGACGCCCTGGCGCTCGGCGGCGACCAGGTACATGCAGAAGGCGGGGACGGCGGGCCCGCTGATCGTCATCGAGGTCGTGACGTCACCGAGCGGGATGTCCTTGAAGAGGACCTCCATGTCGGCCGCCGAGTCGATGGCGACACCGCAGTGGCCGACCTCGCCGAGCGCGCGCGGGTCGTCGGAGTCGCGGCCCATCAGGGTCGGCATGTCGAAGGCGACGGACAGCCCGCCGCCGCCCGCGGCCAGGATCATCTTGTAGCGCTCGTTGGTCTGCTCGGCGTTGCCGAAGCCGGCGAACTGGCGGATGGTCCAGGTCCGGCCGCGGTAGCCGGTGGCGTGCAGTCCGCGGGTGAAGGGGTACTCCCCCGGCCAGCCGATGCGCTCGAAGCCTTCGTACGTGTCGCCGGGGCGCGGCCCGTAGACCGGTTCGACCTCGTCGCCGGAGAGCGTGCTGAAGTCGGCGTCGCGCTTGCGGGCCTTGTCGTACCGGGCCTGCCAGCGGAGGCGGCCCTCTTCGATCGCGGCAGCGTTGTCCGTGGAGTCCATACCTTCAATTTACTAGGACGTCCTAGTAAATGTCGATGGACAACCGCCGTACGGTTCGAATCCGTACGGCGGACTTCCGGTGACGCCCGATGATGCGCGGTGACGTCTGGTGACGCCTGGTTACGCCTGGGCCTTGCTGGTCACCGGGGACGGGTCCTGGACCAGCGGCTTGGCCTCGCGGGTGATCTTCGGCTCGACGAAGAAGCTGGCCACCGGGATGCAGCCGGCCGCGAGCACCCACAGCAGCTTGCCGAAGGGCCACTTCGCCTTGGTGCCGAGGTCGAAGGCGAAGACCACGTAGATGATGAAGAGCACACCGTGGATCTGGGAGATCAGCATGGTGTCGCCGGTGTCGAAGCCGTACTTCAGGACGATGGCGACGGTGAACACCAGGAGCCACACGGCGGTGACGTAGGCCATCACCCGATATCGGGTCAGCACGCTCTGTTTCATGCCTTCGAGCGTAACCGGGCATGCGGGGCGATCTTCGGGCGGGCCGGGTCGGCCGCCCGGCCCTCAGCTCTCGTCGAAGTCCTTCGCCGCCACCCGCAGGGGCCTCAGCATCGCGAAGATCTCCGCGCACTCCTCCGCGTCGTACACACCGAGCCCGAACTCCATCGCCATCAGGTCCCGGGTCGCCGACTCGACGACCTCGCGGCCCTTCTCGGTGATGGCGGCGAGGGTGCCGCGACCGTCGTTGGGATTGGGGCGCTTGTCGACGAGATCCGACTTGACCAGGCGGTCCACGGTGTTCGTGACCGACGTGGGGTGGACCATCAGCCGCTCGCCGATCTTCGACATCGGCAGCTCGCCCGCCTTGGAGAAGGTGAGCAGGACCAGCGCCTCGTACCGGGCGAAGGTCAGTCCGTACGGCTTGACGACCGCGTCGACCTCGGCGAGGAGGATCTGCTGGGCACGCATGATCGAGGTGATCGCGGCCATCGACGGCACGGGGCCCCAGCGCTGCTGCCAGAGTTCGTCGGCGCGAGAGATGGGGTCGAAGGGGAGGCTGAGCGGCTTCGGCACGGGACGACCCTACCGGTCAGTCATATGGTGGTCAGCTTTGTCTCGCGGTTCGGTACACCTTCGTTCCCGAATCCGGCCCCTGTCCCTGTCCCTGTCCCTGCCCCTGCCCCCGCTCCGGATGTGTGCGGCGGACTTCCGCGACCAGGACCAGTGTGCAGAGCGTGCCAACGGCCGCGGCGCCCGCCACCACCACCTGGACGGAGAAGAACTCGGCGGCAAGTCCGGCCAGCGCCATCCCCACGCCCTGGACGGTCATCAGCCCTGCCGTCTGGAGGGTCATGGCGCGTCCGCGCAGTTCCTCGGGCAGCTCGTCGACGAACCACTGGTCGAGCCCGATGACGTACGCCCCGCTCGCCCCGGCCAGCACGAGCACCACCACCGACCAGAACACGCCGGGCGTGATGACGTACAGCAGCAGGGGTACGAGGCCCAGGCCCGCCGCCGGCAGGACCAGGCGGGAGCGGGTGCGCGGGGCGAGCGCGGAGCCCGCGTACAGCTCGGCGGCGATGTGGCCGACGGGCATGGCGCACATCATCAGCCCGAGCGCGGCCGGGCCGGCCCCGATCTCGTCGGCGTACGGCGCCGCGAGGGCTTCCGGGGCGACGACGAAGCAGGCGGGCAGCCAGAAGAGGAGCGTCAGGGCGCGGAGGCGGCGGTTGCCGAGGACGAGGCGGGCGCCGGTGAGGGAGTCGCGCAGGAGCGCGCTGCCCTGTGCGGCGATGCGGGCGGGGCGCTTCGTGGTGCCGAAGCGCAGCAGGATCGCCGAGCAGAGGAAGGTGGCGACGGTGACGGTGATCGCGCCGCGCGGCGGGACGACCGCGAGCAGCAGCCCGCCGACGCCGAACCCGGCGAGCACGGCGCTCTGCGAGACGATCCGCAGGAGCGAGCGCCCGAGGACGTACAGCTCGCCGTCGCCGAGGATGTCGGCCAGCGTGGCCATCCGGGTGCCGTTGAAGATCGGCGCGACGGCGGCGACGAGGCAGCGCAGGGCGAGGAGGCCGCCGACGGGCGTACCGGGCCAGACCATGACCGCGACGCAGCCCGCGCAGAGCAGGTCGCAGAGGACGAGGACGCGGCGGGCGGGGTAGCGGTCGGCGATGCCGGAGAGGAGGGTGCCGCCGACGAGGTAGGGGAGGAAGCCGAGGGCGAAGGTGAGGGCGGAGAGGAAGGGGGAGGAGGTGAGGTCGTAGACGAGGACGGTGAGCGCGATCTCGCTGACGACGACCCCGAGGAGGGAGAGGAGGTGGGCGACGAAGACGTAGCGGAATTCGGGGACGGCGAAGAGGGAGAGGTAGCGGGGGCGGGTGGGCTTCTCGGAGGTCGCGGGGGCATCGTCAAGTGCCCCCGGGGACGACGGGGTTGGCATGTCTGGCATGCGTGCGAGCGTGGCAGCGGGGTGGGAGCAGGAGTAGTCTTTCGCCACTGGGCGAATGTTGCAGGAGTGTGCGGTCGCGAAGGGGGCGCACTCCGCGCGGGCCCCCTTGCTCGCCCTCCCCGCTGCCCAAGGAGGCCAGGGGCGCGGGGGCAGGCATTTGGGGGCGCGGGGAACTGCGCGACCAGCCACGACGCACCCGCACGAAGACCACGCACCGAATTGCCCACGCTGCCACGCCCCACGCCGCCACGCCCCACGCCCCTCCCCCCCACCCGCCGGAGGTCAAAATCGCCTACCACCTCGACTTCGGCGAAGGCGACCTCACGCGGATCCGGTTCGCCGTTTCTCCCCTCTGGGAGACGCAGGAAGCCGTGCGCCTGCTCGCGCACCCCTCGCGGCATCAGCATCCGCACCAGCCCTGGCTGCGGCGGATCCGTGACGCCGCGAGGGAGTTGGACCTGCGGCCACTGTGGCGGCTGATGCCCGAGCGCGGGTACGCACCGACCTTCATCGGGCCGCCGCCCATCGGCCCCGCCGCCTCCTTCGAGGACGAGATCGCGGCCGTCCGCGAAATCGATCCCCTCGCCGCCCGGGCGGAGATGGTGCGGACGTTCGCGAACATGCCGGGCGCCGCCGACAGCCCGGCGGGGCGGGCGATGCTGGATCAACCGGCAGAGACCGTACGGGAGTTGACCGAGCTGCTGGAGGCGGTCTGGCGGCGGCTGATCGAGCCGGACTGGCCCCGCCTGCGCACCCTCTTCGACGCGGACATCCTCTTCCACTCCCGACGCCTCACCCGGGGCGGCCTCGAAGCCCTCTTCGCCGAACTGCATCCCAAGCTGGCCTGGGCCCCGCCCACCCTCACCCTCACCACCCGGGCGGGCTGGGAGGAACGGCAGCCGCTCGAAGGCCGAGGTGTGGTGCTGATGCCGAGCGTGTTCTGCTGGCCGACCCTGGTGACGGGATTCGAAGCGCCGTGGCAGCCCGCCCTCGCGTACCCGGTGCGGGGCATCGGCGGGCTGTGGGCCGAGCAGCCGGAAGGGGCCGGCACCCCCGCCGCCCTCGCCCGGCTCCTCGGCCGGGGCCGGGCCGACGTCCTGTGCGCGCTCGACGAGCCCGCCTCCACCTCCGCCCTCGCCCTGCGCCTCGGCCTCGCCGCGTCGTCCGTCTCCGCGCACCTCGCCGCACTGCGCGGTGCGGGGCTGCTGGTGTCCCGGCGGTACGGACACCAGGTGCTGTACGAGCGGACACCACTGGGAATCGCCCTCGCCACCGGCTCGTGACCACACCGAGGAGCGGGTCGCCCCCCCCGCACGAACACGGGTCGTAACCCCGTACAAACCAGCCGTTATGTCACGATTGGGCGTCCCGTTTCGCCCGTCAGCAGTCGTCCCGAGGGGGCTGGATGTCCGGCCGAAGGATCTTCCGTACGCGTACGTCGACCGTGTTCGCGACCGCTGTGATCGGCCTGGTCGGCCCGATCGGTGCCACCGCCGGGTGCTCGTCCCCCGACCCCGCCGGGGAACCGGACAGGCCGGACGCATCGGGAACGGCTCAGAGGACGGCAGGACCGGCCGCCGACACCTCCCCCTTCTGGGTCGACCCCGACTCCAGCGCCGCCCGCCAGGTCAAGGAGTGGACCGCCCAGGGGCGTACCGACGAGGCGGACCAGCTCAGGAAGATCTCCGAGCGGCCGGTCGCGAACTGGCCCGCCGGGGACAACCCGGTGCCGGACGTCCAGCGGGTCACCGCCGGCGCCGCCGGGGAGGGGCGGACCGCCGTCCTCGTCGCGTACAACATCCCGCACCGCGACTGCGGCCAGCACAGCGCGGGCGGCGCGGCCGACAGCAACGCCTACCTCGGCTGGCTGGACGCCTTCGCGAAGGCCATCGGCGGCGCGGACGCGACGGTGATCCTGGAGCCCGACGCCGTCCCGCACATCGTCGACGGCTGCACCCCCGTCGAGGACCACGACGAGCGCAGCCGGCTGCTGTCGCAGGCGATCGTCCGGCTGAAGCAGCAGCCGAACACGAGGGTCTATCTGGACGCGGGGAATCCGGACTGGATCAAGGACGCCGGGAAGATCGTCGACCCGCTGAAGCGGGCGGGGATCGGGAAGGCCGACGGGTTCTCGCTGAACGTGTCGAACTTCCAGCGCGACGACGCGGTCAGGGCGTACGGGGCGAAGCTGTCCGGGCTGCTCGGCGGCGCCCACTTCGTCGTCGACTCCAGCAGGAACGGCGACGGCCCGCTGCCGGGCTCGCGCGCCGACGCCTGGTGCAACCCGCCCGGCCGGGCGCTCGGCAAGCCGCCCACCGACCGGACGGGGGACGCACTGCTCGACGCGTACCTGTGGATCAAGCGCCCCGGCGACTCGGACGGAGAGTGCCGGGGCGGTCCCGCCGCGGGGACCTGGTGGCCGGACTACGCACTCGGGCTGGCGCGCAAGTCCCGGTGAACCACCGTACAAAGACGCTCACTTGACCTGAATCCACTTCGCCTCGGACGGCACGCCTTCCTTGTCCGTGACGAAGAGCATGTACCAGCCCGCCGGGACCAGCGTGCGGTCGTCCGGCACCGTCACCGTCACCCCGTCCCTGTCCTTCTTGAGGCCGAGTTCGATCGAACGCTGCTCGACGTCGGTGGTGTGGGTGACGGCGCTGGGACGCATGAGGCGCGCCTTGACGATCCGGTCGGCGTCCTTGGTCCGGTACGTCGCCGAGTCGTCGGAGGAGAAGGCGTCGGGGCCGCCGTCGAGGACCGGACGGTCCCTGCCCTTCTCCAGGTACGGCGGGGTGAAGATCTCCACACGCTGCTCGAAGGTGCCGAGCTTGGTGTTGTCCTCGTCGCCGTAGAGCGGGTCGGAGCCGAAGGTGGCGATGCGGCCGTCGGGCAGGAGCAGCGCCTCGGAGTGGTAGTTGCGGCCGACCGTCGGCTCGGCCGCGTCGCGGAAGGAATTGGTCCTGGGGTCGTAGAACTGCGCCGTCAGGATGTCGCTGGCGCTCCGGCCCCGGTAGTCCTTCGAGCCGCCGCTGGTGAAGACGGAGTCGTCGGGCATCAGGACGCTGGAGAGGTAGCGGGTGCCCTGGGCGAGCTGCGGGCCGGTCCTGAACGCCGGGTTGTCGGCCTTGAGGTCGGCGATCGCGGTGCGGGCGGTCGCCTTGTCGGACTCGCCGACGCCGCCGCCGCCGAGCACCATCACCTTCTGGTCCTGCGCGGGCGGCAGCAGGACGGACGCCGAGGTCTCCAGCTGGTCCTGGTCGGTCATGCCGCCGACCTTGGTGAACTTGTTGGTCTCCACGTCCCACAGGCCCGGCTCGCGGCCCTTCAGTGCGGGGCCGTAGCCCGCGTTGGAGCCGGAGTAGAAGAGCTTGCCGCCCTTGGTGAGGAAGAGCGCGGGGTAGGTGGGGAAGTAGCGGAAGGGCCCCTTGCCCCACTTCTTGGTCTTGGGGTCGTAGATCTCGTTGTCGCCGGGAACCACGTCGCCGACGTCGTTGAGGCCGGAGGCGGCGAGGACCTTGCCGTCTTCGAGCGTGGTCAGCGTCGGGTACCAGCGGGCGTCCTTCATGGGCGCCACCGGGACGTACTTCTCGGCCTTGGGGTCGAACTCGTACGCCGCCTTGATGCCCTGGAAGTCCTGCTTCTCGGTGGTGATCTTCTGGGCGAGCCCGTAGACGTTGTCCGCATCCTGGGCCGACAGGCCCACGATCTCGTACTGCGCGGCCTGCGTGGTGAGCGCGCCCGCGCCCTCCTTCACGGCCTCGACGAAGACGCGCGACTCGGCGGCCGTCACCTTCGTCTCCCACGGCTTCATCTGGCCCGACGCGAAGTAGCCGATCTTGAAGTCGCGCTTGGCCCTGGGGACCGTGACGTCGAACTTCGACACGTACTCGACGCCCGACGGGGAGCGGAAGCGGGTGCCCTTCTTGAGGGTGATGGGCTTGTCCGGGGACTCGTTCTTGACGCGCATGCCGCCGCCGGCCCGGGAGATCTTGTCGTCCAGGACCTCGTAGCGCGCGGTGCCGCCCGCCACCAGGAGCTGCCCGTCCGGGAGTTGGGCGTGCCCGGCGCAGAAGAAGTCCTCGGGGGTGGGGATCTTCTTGAAGGTGTTCTTCTTCGGGTCCCACAGGACGGTGTCGAAGGTCCCGGAGTCGAACTTCTTCTGGTCGTTGCCGGAGCCCGCGATGAGGAGCACCTTGCCGGTGTACAGGAGGGCCGCGTGAATGGCGTTCAGCTGGTACTCGCCGGGGACGTCTCGCAGGTCCCAGGAGCCGAACTCCGCCTTGTAGTCGGGCTGGGCGATCTTGTACGCGTGGTACTTCTCCTGCGCGAAGTCCAGCGCCGCGGGGGCGTTGAGGCCGATGAGCAGGACGACGGCGCCACCGCCGAGGAGGGTGTTCCTGAGCTTCTTGGGCTTCTTGCCCTGGGGCACCCCCGGGGCCTCGGACTCACCGCGGTTCCCGGACTCACCCGGCTTCCCGGGCTCACCGGACTCACCGGGCTTCCCGGGCTGTTCGGCCTGCTCGGACTGTTCGGACTGCTTGGCGGGCTCGGGCCGCGGGGAGGGCTCGGGCTGCTCGGACGGCTCGGAGGGCTCGGATCCCTCGGGCGCCTTGTCGGCCGGGCGGTCGGTCATGTCACTCCCTTCCGGTGGTGGCGTTGGCGGTGGCCGCGGTGGCGGTGACTGCACCGGCGGTGGCGGGACTGGCAGTGGCTGCCTTACCGGTGGCGGCAGCGGTCGCCTTGGCCGTGACCGGGGCGGGGGTCCCTGCGGCGGGCGCCGGCTCCGGTGCCACGTCGACGTGCGTGCGCGCGCGCTGCGGGCTCGTACCGCTGCGCTCGGGGCTCGTACGGCGCTCCGCGTACCTGCTCCCGATCCACAGCGCGACCGGCGCGAGCGAGATGATCAGCGCCAGTACGGCCCAGGTGCGCATCGCCGCGTGCGTGTGCCCGTAGTGCACGGACGCCCACAGGGACGCGATGATCACCGCTGCCCAGAAGAGGTGGATACGGAAGGTCAGCAGCCGGTCCGGGCTGGCCTCGCCGCCCTTGGGGGTGACGACGAACCGGCCGCGCCTGCCGACCAGGGCCGCGCCCAGCGACTTGAGGTAGATCGGCGCACAGATCGCGGACATCGCCATGCCGGCCAGTCCGCCGGATCCCTCGGGCTCGTGCGGCGAGACGTTGTGGCGGCGGTTCCACAGGTAGAGGCAGATCTGGAGGGCGACGGCGTCGCTGTAGAGCATCAGCCAGACCGAGGTGGAGACCTGGGTGCCGGACGCCCCGAACCAGAGGAAGAGGACGCAGCTGAGGATGCCGAGCAGCCAGTTGACCGCCGTCATGGGGTAGTAGACGAGCATCAGGCCGTAGTTGAGGAGACGGCCCGGCGGAACCCGGAAGGGCGCCTTCCAGAACTGCTTGAACACCGTCTCGTACGTGCCCCTGGACCAGCGCATCTGCTGGGTGAAGAAGTCCGTCCAGGACGCCGGGCCCTCACCGACCGCGAGCACGTCGGGGGTGTAGACCGAGCGCCAGAAGTGGTTGGTGCGCGGGTTCCTGCGGCGGTGCAGCTCGAAGCCGGTCGCCATGTCCTCGGTGATCGAGTCGTACAGACCGCCGATCTGGGTCAGGGCGGCGACCCGGACGACGTTGTTGGTGCCGACGAACATGGGCGCGCGATAGCGGTTGCCGGCCCGCTGGATGAGCGCGTGGAAGAGGTACTGCTGCGACTCGGCGGCCTTGGTGACGGCGGCGGTGTAGTTGCCGTACACCTGCGGGCCGACGACGAAGGCCACGTCGGGGTCGCGGAGGTAACCGAGCATCCGCTCCAGGTAGTTGGGCAGCGGGACGTGGTCGGTGTCGACGCAGGCGAAGTAGTCGTAGGAGTCGCCGTGCATGGCCAGCCAGGCGTTGTAGTTGCCGTGCTTGGTCTTCGCGCGGTGCGGGCCCTTCTTCTGGTTCCAGTCCGGGATGCCTTTGCGGGTGAAGTGGCGCACGCCCAGCTCTTCGCAGAGCGCCTTCGCCGCGGGGTCGTCGCCCTCGTCGAGCAGCCAGACGTCGAACGGCCCGTCGTGCCGCACCCCGATCGCGCCCTCAAGGGTGGCCCGGACCATGGCGAGGGGTTCCTTGCCGGGGACGTACGTCGTGAGGAACGCGACGCGGGTGCCCTTCTCGGCGGTGACCGGGACCGGGTCGCGGGCGACCATCGTGGCGTGCGAGATCGACACCACGTTCAGCAGCATGAAGAACATGATGAAAGCGATCGCGGCGAGCATCGTGTAGTCGGCGCGGACCAGCCAGGGGTCGGCGTTCTCCCGCTCGGTCCAGTGCGAGGGCCAGACCAGGTACGCCAGCAGCACCGCCGAGAGCAGCGGGGCGAGCGTCATGAGGAGGACGGCTCGTATTCGGTGGGGCTCCTTGGAGAGCAGGCTCGTGTACTGGACCGTGTAGGGGCCCGCCCCCGGGTCCGTGAGCGGCCCGGCGAGGCGGCTGTGCTTCTCGTAGTCGTAGCCCTCCGGCAACACACTGCCTCCAAGCTGGTTCCGTGAGGCCCATACCTCACAAGTCCAACAAAAGGGCAGATTGACGCACCCTGCGACTCGAGAAGTCCGATGGAGGGACCGCAACTACCTACGCGACGCCCCACGGGAGCGCCCCAAAGGGGCGCGGGGCTGTACCGGATTTGCGGCTCCGCCGCGCGGGCACGCCCAGCCACGACGGCGCCCTGAAGGGGCGCGGGGCTGTACCGGATTTGCGGCTCCGCCGCGTGGGCGCGACCAGCCACGACGCCGCCGCAGATCAACGACGGTCTCGCGGCACATCCAGCGACCGCAACTACCTGCGCGACGGCCCGCCGAGCCACGCGGACCGCCTATCCCTGCCGACGAACCTTGCGCAGCCGCATCCTCACCGCCCGCTGAGCAACAGGCCCCAGCTCCTCCAGCGCCCCGACCAGCCCCGCCAACTGCTCCAGCGCGTCCAGCGCGCTCATCGCGCCCGCCTCGTCCACGCCCTCGTACAGCTCAAGACCGATGAAGGCGGCGGCCACGGCACGGGCGAGCCCGGCCGGGTCGGTGAACTCGCCCATCGGGCTGCCTTCGAGCACCCGGGCGAGCACCTTCTCGATCTCCTCCACCCACAGGTCGAGCCCGGCGGCGGTCGCCGGGGCGAGCCCCGGCTGGGTCTGCGCGCCGGCCAGGAGCTGGCCGAGGAAGGCGACGTGGCCGCCGCGCTTCTCCTCCTCGTGCATGACCCGGCCGAAGGCGAGGAGCTCGGTGAGGGTGGTGACGGCGGCCAGTTGCGGCCGGTAGCGGGCGACGCGCTGTTCGGCGCCGTGCCGGCAGGCGGCGGCGAGGAGTTCGTCGACGGAGCCGAAGTGGTAGAAGACCAGCGCCTGATTCACCCCGGCCGTGGCCGCGACGGTGCGCGCCGACGTTTTGGCGATGCCCTGCTCCGCGAGCGTACGCAACGCCCCCACCAGCAGTTTCTCCCTGGTTTCCGCCGCACTCACGCGCGGGCCTCCTCGCGGATCGGGCGCAGCCCCGGCCGTATGCCGTGCGCTGTCGCGTTCATGAAGGCGGCCCGGAAGGACCCCTCGTACCCGAAGAGCGGGCCGAACCGCCGGTTGACCACCCTGACACGGATCCGGAAGCGCCCTGTCCAGTCGTCGTAGTCCTCCCTGACCTCGGCGTCGCCGCCGAGGAGGTGCGGGACACGGACGTCCAGCGGGCCCTCGCGGAAGCGGTGCTCGCCGGAGCGGATGACCAGGCCGCCCGCCGGGTCGGCGGAGAAGTGGAGGTCGCTGGCCAGGTGCTGGTGGGTGCCGAGGTAGTCGAGGACGCAGGCGCGCTCGGGGCTGTAGATCATGGTGGCGTCGAAGCGGCGGGGGCCGCCGGGGAGGTGGAAGGTCCGCACGAAGGTGACGGTTTCCCGGCCGTACGAGTCGAGGTACGGGACGTTCTCGATGACGAAGGGGACGTGCCGTCCGGTCTCGGGGACGAGGATGTTGCGGGTCGCACCGAGCTTCAGGAACGGCCGTACGAAGCCGGGACCGTGCCAGATCCGGTCCATGACGCCCCGCCCCACGCACGCCTCGCCGCTGTCCAGGCCGACGGAGAAGCGGCGCTGGAGCATGGGGTGGAGGCGGTCGAAGGTGTCGTCGCCCATGGATGTGCGGAAGACGGAGGCGTTCATGCCTGCTCCAGGGTGGTGAGGATCGCGGGGGTACGGACCGGGGCGGGCGGGGTGCGCAGGCAGCGCCGTGCGGCGGGCGTGCCGGGCAGCGGCGGCAGGAGGACCGCCGCCACGAGGAGCACCGCCGCGAGCACGGGGGCGCCGCCCGCGAGTTCGGGCACGTGGACGGCGAGCGCGGGCCCGCTGCCCGCCAGGACGACCGCGAGGACGGCGACTGCGATCCGGAGCGTCAGCTCGGCCAGCGCCCTGACCAGCGAACGCGCCGGGCTCGTCCCCCGCTCCAGCCAGATCCGCAGCCGGTCGAAGGACCAGGCGGTGGCCCACCCCATGAGCGGCCGGAACAGCAGCCGGTCGGCCGCCTTCCCGAACCGCCCCCACCGCGGCCGGTAGTCGTACCCGGTGAAGAAGCGGATTCCGTCCGGCGTCGGCACGTACCGCCAGTAGCCGCTGCCCTCCGCGAGGAGCGAGAGCGGGTGCGAGGAGGCGAAGCGCAGGGCGGAGGTGCGGGTGCCGTCGGGGCGGTGCCGCTCCCCCGCCGAGACGCCGGTCCCGGCGACGGTGAGGAAGGGCAGCACCTTGGTGGCGTACCGGAAGCGCTGCGGCTCGCTCTCGTCGGGGCGCGGCAGGTGGTCGATCTCGGTGAAGCGCAGGTCCCAGCGCTGGTGCTGGGCGGGTTCCTGGGTGCGCTCCCAGAGGAGTTCCTGATCGGCGCGGATCAGCGCCTCGACGTACAGCTGCTTCATGTGTCCACCCCACGGACCGACGATTTGAGCGACTGCTCAAAATGGAAGGTACGCCTTTTTGAGCAGTCGCTCAACCCCTCTTTGAGCGACTGCTCAAAATCGGGGCAGCAAAAAACCCCTGGCCTTCCGGCCAGGGGTTTTCCCAGGTGAATACCGGCGGATCAGGCGGACAGATGCCGCTCCACCGTCTCGACCTTGGAGGCCAGCCCGTCGGTGACCGACGGGCGGATGTCCGCCTTCAGGACGACGGAGACGCGCGGCGCCCGCGCCTCCACGGCGGCCACGGCGCGCTTGATCACGTCCATGACCTCGTCCCACTCCCCCTCGATCGAGGTGAACATCGCGTCCGTACGGTTCGGCAGCCCGGACTCCCGGACCACGCGCACGGCGTCGGCGACGTACTCCCCGACGTCCTCGCCCACGCCCAGCGGCGTGACGGAGAAGGCGACGATCATGCGGCGGCCGCTTCCTTGCGGGCGCGGGCGGCGATCACGGCGTGCTCGGCCTCGGCCTTGAGCTTGCGCTCGGCGAAGAAGCCGCCGGTCGGCAGGACCGACATCACGAAGTAGAAGGCGGCGGTCTTCAGCGACCACTTGGTCCTGTTCCACGCGTCCGCCCAGAAGAGGACGTACAGCACGAAGAGGAGGCCGTGGATCGCACCCATGGCCGGTACCGCGTTGAACTCCGTGGTGCGCTTGAGCACCGAGCAGACGAGCAGCAGCAGGAAGGACACCGCCTCGGGGGCGGAGACCAGGCGGAGGCGGCGGAGTGCGGAAGCGGTCTTGAGATCCACGGAAGGGCAACCTTCGTCATCGGGGACTGGCAGCGGGGGCGCGATCTTGTGAACGTATGCACAAGCGCGGAACCATTGTGGCATCCGGCTTTGCCAACCTTTGGCTCAGGGTCGGTTCGGGGGCGGGATCGGCCGGAAGGCGCTGGTCCCGGGGACGTCCGCCGGATACCTTCGACCCGTGGCTCAGTTCAGACTCCAAGGCAGCAAGGTGCTCGCCGTCGACATGACCGGGGACGCCGTCAAGGCGAAAAACGGCTCCATGGTGGCGTACGACGGCCAGATCGCCTTCAAGAAGATGACCGGCGGCGGCGAAGGCGTGCGCGGCATGGTGACCCGCCGCCTCACCGGCGAACAGATGACGGTGATGGAGGCGAAGGGGCACGGCACGTGCTACTTCGCCGACCGCGCCAGCGAGATCAACCTGGTGAGTCTGACCGGCGAGAAGCTGTACGTCGAGTCCAGCAACCTGCTGTGCACGGACGCCTCGCTGCGCACCGGCACCACCTTCACCGGGCTGCGCGGCGGCGCGAGCGGGAACGGTCTGTTCACCACGACCGTGGAGGGACACGGCCAGGCGGCCCTCACCTCCGACGGCCAGGCGGTCGTGCTGCGGGTGACGCCCCAGTACCCGCTCCAGGTCGACCCCGGCGCGTACGTCGCGCACACCGGCAACCTCAACCAGTCCTTCCAGTCCGGGGTGAACTTCCGGACCCTCATCGGCGAGGGCTCCGGCGAGGCCTTCCAGATCCGATTCGAGGGCGAGGGCCTGGTGTACGTCCAGCCCAGCGAACGCAACACCGTCGGGGGCGACGTCTGATGCCGTTCCGCGAGATCAATGCCCGGATGGTCGAGGCGCAGGTGCAGCCGGGCCAGAAGATGTACAGCCAGCGCGGCGCGATGCTCGCCTACAAGGGCGACGTGTCGTTCACCCCGAACATCCAGGGCGGCCAGGGCGGCGTCATGTCGATGATCGGCCGCAGGGTCGCGAACGAGGCGACCCCCCTGATGACGGTCGAGGGCAGCGGCACCGTGATGTTCGGCCACGGCGGCCACCACATCCAGGTGATCACCCTCGCCGGGGACACCCTGTACGTGGAGGCGGACCGCCTCCTCGCCTTCGACGGGGCCCTCCAGCAGGGCACGATGTTCATGGGCTCGCAGGGCGGGGTCATGGGCATGGTGCGCGGCCAGGTCACGGGCCAGGGCCTCTTCACCACCACTCTCAAGGGCCACGGCGCGGTCGCCGTCATGGCGCACGGCGGCGTCATCGAGCTGCCGATCACCCCGCAGCGCCCGGTGCACGTCGACCCGCAGGCGTACGTCGCCCACCACGGGGACGTCACCAACAAGCTGTCGACCGCGCTCGGCTGGCGCGACATGGTGGGACGCGGCTCGGGCGAGGCGTTCCAGCTGGAGCTGTCCGGCCAAGGCGCGGTGTACGTCCAGGCATCCGAGGAGAAGCTGTGACCGGCCCCGTAGTGCTCGACCCGCACACCCTCCCCTCGGACGACAACGTCAATGCGTACACCTTCTGCGTGGAGCTCAAGGGGAGCCAGTGGTTCCTGCAGAAGGGCAAGATGATCGCCTACTACGGGCAGATCGAGTTCAACGGCATCGGCCACGGCCGCTTCGACCGGCTGATGCGGACCTCCTTCCACTCGCCGCTGCACGCCAGTGACTGGGTGGTCGCCGAGGGCAGCGGCAAGATGCTGCTGGCCGACCGCGCCTTCGACGTGAACTCCTTCGACCTGGAGGAGGGCAACCTGACGATCCGCGCGGGCAACCTCCTCGCCTACCAGCCCACCCTCGCGCTGAAGCAGTCGATCGTGCCGGGCTTCCTCACCCTGATCGGTACGGGCAAGTTCGTCGCCGCGTCCAACGGCCCGGTCGTCTTCATGGAGCCGCCGATCCGCGTCGACCCGCAGGCCCTGGTCGGCTGGGCGGACTGCCCCTCGCCCTGCCACCACTACGACCACGGGTACATGGCAGGGCTCCTGGGCGGTCTGCGGGCGATGACCGGGATCGGCGGGGCGTCCGGCGAGGAGCACCAGTTCGAGTTCGTCGGGTCGGGCACCGTGCTGCTCCAGTCGACCGAGCTGCTGATGGCAGAGCAGGCCGTGGGCGCGGTGGGCGCCGGCGCGGGGCAGAATGCGGGGGTCCCGGGCAGCGGCGGTCCGGCCGGGGGCCAGGGCTCCAGTCCGCGTCTGCCGGGTCAACTGGGGGACCTCCAGCGCCGGTTCGGACTGTGAGCGGTAGTCTGCGGAGCGTGACGCACCACTGCGGACGCCCGTTCGGCGCCCGGGGGTGCCCGGAGTCACACTCCCAGACTTTGTCCAGTATTCAACTTCTTAGGTAGAATCCGACCATGCCCACCATGGACAGCGAACCCCCCTTCGACGGCACTGCCGCCGCCCCCTGGCTCAGCGACGCCGAACAGTGCGCCTGGCGCACCTGGCTGGACGCCAGCAAGCTGCTGATGCACCAGCTGGAGAAGGACCTCCAGCCGTTCGGTCTGACCAACAACGACTACGAGATCCTGGTCAACCTCTCCGAGTCCGCCGACAAGCGGCTGCGGATGAGCGACCTGGCGGCTGCCACCCTCCAGTCCAAGAGCCGCCTCTCGCACCAGATCACCCGCATGGAGACCGCGGGCCTGGTCCGCCGCGAGAACTGCGAATCGGACCGGCGCGGGCTGTACGCGGTCCTCACCGAGCAGGGCGGCGCGGTGATGCAGAAGGTCGCCCCGCACCACGTGGCGTCCGTGCGCCGCCACTTCATCGACACGATGCCACCGGAGGAGCTGCTCCGGCTGCGCGACTCCCTCACCCCGATGACGGAGGAACTGCGCGGCAGGCGCGGCAAGGCCTGACGGGCCCGGGGGCCGGACAGCGCCCCGCAGCCGGACCGCCACGGACCGGACCACTACCGGCCGGACTCCTGCAGACCGGCCAGTACGAGCGTGAACACCGCGCCGCCGCCCTGTGCCTGACGCACCGTCAGCGTTCCACCGTGCCGGTGCGCGACGTCCCGGGCGATGGCCAGACCGAGACCGGCCCCGCCGTCGTCCCGGCTCCGCGCGTCGTCGAGCCGGACGAACCGCTCGAAGATCCGCTCCCGCTCGGCCTCCGGCACCCCCGCCCCGTCGTCGGCGACCTCCAGCACCACGCGCCCGCCCTCCCCTCTCCGCAACGTCACCGCGACCGAACTCTCCGCATGGCGCTGCGCGTTGTCGAGCAGATTGCCGAGCACACGCGCCAACTGCCCACGGGATCCGGCCACTTCGAGGCCGTCCGCCAGCGCCGCCGACACCGGATGACGCTCGCCTTCCGCACGCTGCGCGAGTTCCTTCCGTACGAGCGCGGACAGGTCGAGCCGGGCCGCCCCCGGCTTCTCGCCCGCGTCGAGCCGGGCGAGCAGCAGCAGGTCGGCGGCCAGGTCCTGCAGTCGTACGGTGTCCTCGACGGCCCCCTCCAGATCGAGCAACTCCGGGTGTGCGGCGGCCACTTCGAGCTGGGTCCGCAGCGAGGCGATCGGGCTGCGCAGTTCGTGCGAGGCGTCGGCGACGAAGCGGCGCTGCCGGTCGACGGAGCGCTCCAGGGCGGCCAGGGTCTCGTTGGTGGTGACGGCGAGCCGGTCCACCTCGTCGCCGGTGCCGGGCGCGGGCACCCGGCGGACAAGGTCCTCCGACGCGGTGATGGCGGCCATCTCGCGCCGGATGCCCTCGACGGGCCGCATCGCCCGCCGGGTGACCAGCCAGGTCACCCCGCCCACGACCACCAGCAGCACCGGCAGCCCCACCAGCATCGCGGAGCGCACGGTCTCGACGGCGGTCTGCTCGGTGGCGAGCGGCGCCCCCGCGTACACGGTCACGGTCTCACCGCCGCGGGTCGTGGCCTCGACGGCGGCGAACCGGTAGTCGGCGGTGTCGCCGTCGACGGTGGCGGTGCCGGAGCTGTGGGCGGGATCGTCGCGCGAGACCTCGCCGCGGCCGGGGTCGCCGCTGTCGTCCCGGTCGTCGTCGCTGTCCCCGTCCGCCGGGGCCCGACCCGGCGCGACCGGCTTCACCTGCGCGCTGCCGGTACCCGAGATCGCCTCCAGCTTCTTGCTGACGGCCACCAACTCGCCCTTTTCGTTGAGGACTTGGACCGGATTCTCCTCCTCGTCCGGCAGCTCCAGCCTGCCGTAGGGAACGCCCAGGGCGACCTGCGAGGCCACCTCCTGGGCGGCGACCTCGGACTGGAGGTCGGTCTGTCCCGTGAGGTGGGAGCGCAGGACGAGCAGGACCGCGAGCCCGGCGGCGATCAGCGCGACGGCGACGACGGCGGTGGCCCCGAGGGCGGCCCTGGCCCGTACGGAACGCAGCCTCACAGCGCCACCAGGCGGTATCCGGCCCCGCGCACGGTCTGGATGCGCTCGGCGCCCAGCTTCCTGCGCAGGGTCGAGATGTAGACCTCGACGATGTTCGGGTCGCCGTCGTAGGCGAAGTCCCAGACGTGCTCCAGCATCTCCGCCTTGCTGACGACGGCCCCCGGCCGCAGCGCGAGCTGTTCGAGCACGGCGAACTCCTTCGCCGTGAGCGTGACTTCGTCCTCGCCCCGGTGCACGCGCCGGGCGGCGGTGTCGAGGGTGAGCGCGCCGACGGTCAGTACCGGGGACTGTCCGGCGCTCCCCCGGCGCCGCAGCAGGGCCCGGATGCGGGCGAGGAGGACGACGTACGAGAAGGGCTTGGTGAGGTAGTCGTCGGCCCCGGTGTCCAGCCCCTCCGCCTCGTCGTACTCGCCGTCCTTCGCGGTGAGCATCAGGATCGGCACGTCGTTCCCGGCGGCGCGGAGGGTGGCGCAGACCCGGTAGCCGTTCATCCCCGGCAGCATGATGTCGAGGATCAGCAGGTCGTACGCGTGCTCGCCCGCCAGGTGCAGCCCCTCCAGCCCGTCGTGGACCACGTCCACGGCGAAGCCCTCGGCGGTGAGCCCCCTGGCCAGGGACACCGCGAGCCGCTTCTCGTCCTCCACGATCAACAGGCGCATGCGGACCAGGGTCGCAGCACGAACCTGAAACGGGCTTCAGGCGGCTTCAGGCGGCGTTCAGCATCCGGGGTCCAGGTTGGTGTCCGTAGCAAGCGGCACCACCGGATTTCCAGCCGGATCCCACACCTCGGGAGGACCCCATGAAGCGCAAGTTCGTCATCGTCACGGCAGTCGCCGTCGTACTCGCCGGAGCAGGCACGGCAACGGCGCTGAGCGTGGCGTCGGACGACGCCCCGAAGGCCGCCCCCGCATCGGGCGCGAGCGTGACGAAGGCCGTCGACACCGCCGCGTCCGCCGTCCCCGGCACCGTGACCGGCGTGGACCTGGAGAACGACGGCCGGGAGTGGGACGTCGACGTGTTCGGCAAGGACGGCAAGTGGTACGACATCACGGTCGACCCGGCGGGCTCCAGGGTCGTGAACAAGCACCTCGACGCCGACAACGACGACCGCGCCCGGCACGCCCCGCAGAGCGCGCCCGTCACCATCCGGAAGGCGATGGAGGCCGCCCTCAAGGTCACGCCGGGCAGCGTCACCGAGGCCGACCTGGAGAACGGCCACTGGGAGATCGAGATCCACGACAGGGCCGGCCGGGGCCACGACGTGAACGTGGACGCCAGGACGGGCAAGGCGAAGGCCGTCAAGGACCAGGACCCCGACACCTCGGACGACGACGGGACCTCGGACGACGACGGTGCCGCCGGGACCTCGGACGCCTCCGACGACGGTGCCGCCGGGACCGCCGGGGACGACGGCCGGGGCACGAACGGCTCCGCCTCCGACACGCGCCCGGACTCCGGCTCGGACGACTGACCGCCGTCCGCACCGCTCCCCCGCCGCTCGCCCCCACCCTTCGCCCCACCGCCGGGGAGGCGAACTCCACGAGCAGCCCCGTCAGGGGCGCGGGGAACTGCGCGAGCAACCACAGCACACCCGCAGGAAAAGCACCTTCCCCGCGGCGAGCTCCCCGCGACGGCACCCGCAGATGTACTCAGCGGGGAAGGGCAGAGGCTCGCCGCAGGCGCGGTCGGCCCGCACGGCCCAGGTGCCGCCCCACCCCGAAGGCCCCCGCAGGGAACCTCACCCCTCCGTGACCCCCGTCACCAGCTCGTCCGCCGCCGCGTACGGATCCAGCTCCCCCGCCACGATCCGCGCCGCCAGCGCGTCGAGCCGCCGGTCGCCCCGCAGGGAGCCGATCCGTTCCCGCAGCGTCGTGACGGCGATCGTCTCCACCTCGTGGGCCGCACGGGCCGCCCGTCGCGCGACCAGCACCCCGTGCTCCTCCATCCACGCCCGGTGCTTCTCCAGCGCCTCGACGACCTCGTCGATGCCCTCGCCCCGCGCCGCGACCGTCTTCACGATCGGCGCCCGCCAGTCCCCCGGGCCCCGGGACTCCCCCAGCCCCAGCATGTGGTTCAGCTCGCGGACGGTGGCGTCGGCGCCGTCCCGGTCCGCCTTGTTGACGACGTACACATCGCCGATCTCCAGGATCCCGGCCTTCGCGGCCTGGATCCCGTCGCCCATCCCGGGGGCGAGCAGCACCACCGAGGTGTCCGCCTGCGAGGCGATCTCGACCTCCGACTGCCCGACGCCGACGGTCTCGACGAGCACCACGTCGAAGCCCGCCGCGTCCAGGACGCGGATCGCCTGCGGGGCGGCCCATGCCAGACCGCCCAGATGGCCGCGGGTCGCCATCGACCGGATGTAGACGCCGGGGTCGGACGCGTGGTCGGCCATCCGGATGCGGTCGCCGAGCAGCGCGCCGCCGGAGAAGGGGGACGAGGGGTCGACGGCCAGCACCGCGACCCGCTTCCCGGTCCGCCGGTACGACGCCACCAGCGCCGACGTCGATGTCGACTTGCCGACTCCGGGCGACCCCGTGAGCCCGACCACGTACGCGTTGCCCGCCAGCGGCGCCAGCGCCGCCATCACCTCGCGAAGCTGCGGGGACGCCCCCTCGACCAGCGAGATCAGCCGGGCGACGGCCCTGGGCCGCCCTTCCCGGGCCTGTTCCACCAGCATGGGGACGTCCTGCATCGTTCAGCTCCGCTCAGTCGTGTCAGCGCGTACGTAACAAGGGGTAGCGAGGACTACTTGCCCGGTACGCGCACGATCAGCGCATCGCCCTGACCGCCGCCGCCGCACAGCGCCGCCGCACCGACCCCGCCGCCACGGCGCTTCAGCTCCAGCGCCAGGTGCAGCACCATCCGTGCGCCGGACATGCCGATCGGGTGCCCCAGCGCGATCGCACCGCCGTTGACATTCACCTTTTCCGGGGAAACCCCGAGGTCCTTCATTGACTGGAGCGCGACGGCGGAGAAGGCCTCGTTGATCTCGATCAGGTCGAGATCGTCCACGCCGATCCCCTCCTTGCCCAGCGCGTGCTGGATCGCGTTCGACGGCTGCGAGTGGAGGGAGCTGTCCGGTCCCGCCACGTTGCCGTGGGCGCCGATCTCGGCGATCCACTCCAGGCCCAGCTCCTCGGCCTTGGCCCTGCTCATGACGACCACGGCCGCCGCGCCGTCCGAGATCTGCGAGGCCGTGCCGGCCGTGATCGTGCCGTCCTTGCCGAAGGCGGGACGCAGCTTGGCGAGCGCCTCGACGGTGGTGTCGGCCCTGATGCCCTCGTCGGTCGACACCAGCACCGGGTCGCCCTTGCGCTGCGGGACCTCGACGGGGGTGATCTCGGCCGCGAAGACGCCGTTCTTCGTGGCGGCGGCGGCGCGCTGGTGGGACTCCGCGGCGAACTCGTCCTGCGGGGCGCGCTCGATGCCGAGGAGCGCGTTGTGCTTCTCGGTGGCCTCGCCCATGGGCAGGTGGGTGAAGGAGTCGGTCAGGCCGTCGTACGCCATCGAGTCGATCATCTCGATCGCGCCGTACTTGTGGCCCTCGCGGGACTTCGGCAGCAGGTGCGGGGCATTGGTCATGGACTCCTGGCCGCCCGCGACCACGATGTCGAACTCGCCCGCGCGGATCAGCTGGTCGGCCAGCGCGATGGAGTCCAGGCCGGAGAGACAGACCTTGTTGACGGTCAGGGCCGGGACGTTCATCGGGATGCCCGCCTTGACGGCCGCCTGGCGGGCGGGGATCTGGCCCGCACCTGCCGTGAGCACCTGGCCCATGATCACGTACTGGACCTGGTCGCCACCGATGCCCGCACGCTCGATGGCCGCCTTGATCGCGAAGCCGCCGAGGTCGGCCCCGGAGAAGGACTTGAGGGAGCCGAGGAGACGGCCCATGGGCGTCCGCGCACCCGCGACGATGACGGAAGTGTTCGTTCCGGAAGTTCCAGGCATGAGGCACGGCCCCTTGGGAGGTTGGGAGTGAACGAGGGTTTACCTGAATGTACTGACGCCGTACTCGCCCGTCACCGGGCATCCGGTGTGACGGCGCGCACGTTGCGTAACCGGCGTCAACCGCGCTGCACTGAGGGCATGATGACGCGAATCGATCACATCGGGATTGCCTGCCACGACCTCGACAAGACCGTCGAGTTCTACCGGGCCACGTACGGCTTCGAGGTGTACCACTCCGAGATCAACGAGGAGCAGGGCGTCCGCGAGGCCATGATCAGGGTCAACGGGGCGTCCGACGGCGGCGCCACCTACCTCCAGCTCCTGGAGCCCACCCGCGAGGACTCCGCGGTCGGCAAGTGGCTCGCCAAGAACGGCGAGGGCGTCCACCACATCGCCTTCGGCACCGCCGACGTCGACGCCGACGCCGCCGACATCCGTGCGAAGGGTGTGCGCGTGCTGTACGACGAGCCGCGCATCGGCTCGATGGGGTCCCGGATCACCTTCCTGCACCCCAAGGACTGCCACGGCGTCCTGACCGAACTGGTCACCGCGGCCGAGGGCGGTCACGGGAGCAGTCAGGAGGACCACTGACTCCCGCCCGACCCGGCCGGTAGAGTGAGCCGTTCCGGGCCGGGGCCGGGAAGAGGGCCTGTGACTCGTGGCCCCCTGTTGATCTGACACCATTCCCCCGGGGGCCCACCCGCTGACAGGGT
This sequence comes from Streptomyces sp. NPDC054863, assembly GCF_053610825.1. Classification (NCBI taxonomy): domain Bacteria; kingdom Bacillati; phylum Actinomycetota; class Actinomycetes; order Kitasatosporales; family Streptomycetaceae; genus Streptomyces; species Streptomyces sp. NPDC054863. Next base: position 39,608 of record NZ_JBSGZD010000043.1, read on the forward strand.
GGGGCCGTGCGACCAGCGGGCCGTACGACGACACGTACGACTACAGCGTCACGACAGACAGTTGCGACCAGGGGACGGATGGGACCGCGCAGTGCGGGGCTACGAACGCCAGGAGAGCCCTCAGCGGGCTGAGTCCGACAGTCTCTCGATGTTCGAGGCCGAGATGGACCGGCTGAAGACCGAGCGGGAGAAGGCGGTCCAGCATGCCGAGGACCTCGGCTACCAGGTCGAGGTGTTGCGCGCCAAGCTCCACGAGGCGCGCCGCAACCTCGCGTCCCGTCCTGCCTACGACGCGGCGGACATCGGGTACCAGGCCGAGCAGTTGCTCCGCAACGCCCAGGTGCAGGCGGACCAACTCCGCACCGACGCCGAGCGCGAGCTGCGCGACGCCCGTGCCCAGACGCAGCGCATCCTCCAGGAGCACGCGGAGCACCAGGCCCGTCTCCAGGCCGAGTTGCACCAGGAGGCGGTCACCCGTCGCCAGCGTCTCGACCAGGAGCTCGCCGAGCGTCGGCAGACCGTCGAGTCGCACGTCAACGAGAACGTGGCCTGGGCCGAGCAGTTGCGCGCCCGCACCGAGGC
>NZ_JBSGZD010000044.1:0-39797 GCF_053610825.1 Streptomyces sp. NPDC054863
CTCCGCGAGGGCGGCCTCAGCGACGTGGTGCCGCGCCCGCTGAAGTACGACCACCCGTTCACGTTCTGGGACTACCGCGAGCTCGGTTTCCCCAAGAACAAGGGCATGCGCATCGACCTCGCCTACGGCAACAAGCCGTTCACCGAGGCCGTCACCGACGCCTACGTGGACCGCGAGGAGCGCAAGGGCAAGGGGGCGTCCGACCACGCCCCGGTGGTCGTCGACCTGGCGCTCTGACGTCGTACGACGCCCTCTCGGGCCCCCGGAAGCGGGCCCTGAGAGGGCGGCCGATCCCGCGCGCCTGTGGTGTGCAGAGCCATGTGGGTGCGAACCTGAGCGGTATGAATTTCTTGGACACCTGGCGCAAGCGCCATGCCATGGCGCGTGGCACGGCGGTGGACGCGTCCGACGACGCCGATCAGGAGGGCATCGCCGAACTGCTCTCCGAGTGCGAGCTGCTGCGTGTCCGGGTCGCCCAGCAGGGCCTCGAACTGGACGATTCCCCCGCCTCGTTGGAGGCCCTGGACCAGCTCCCGCCGCGCTGGCGCGACGACCAGGAGGAGCTTCCCTGGTTCGGCAACGACGCGGGCCTCTACCTCGGCACCGTGATCGTCCGCACCGTCCCCGGGGCGCACTGGCACCTGTGGCCCAGCGGGACGCCCGTCGTGATGCTGGCGTCCGGCCGGGACATCGAGGTGGTGGGCGCCGGACTGGACTGGGCGGCGACCGGAGCCCCCGAGCTTTCGCAGGTCTACGCGGAGGCGTCCGAGGCGTGACTTCGTCAACCGCGTAAATACGGCTATTTGCGGTTCGTCCCTCTTGTGCGTGTCGAGCGTGAAGTCCCTTTCCGGGATGGATAGTTTGCGCTGACCTCGACACAGCTGAGAGTGGGTAGGGCAGCGTATGGCCGTCGATCCGTTGATCGAGCTGCGTGACGTCAACAAGCACTTCGGGAAGTTGCACGTCCTCCAAGACATCGACCTCACCGTCGGCCGCGGGGAGGTGGTGGTGGTCATCGGCCCGTCCGGCTCGGGCAAATCAACGCTCTGCCGGGCGATCAACCGGCTGGAGACGATCGAGTCGGGCAGTATCCGCGTCGACGGAAAGCCCCTCCCCGCGGAGGGCAAGGCGCTCGCGAAGCTGCGTGCAGAGGTCGGAATGGTGTTCCAGTCCTTCAACCTCTTCGCGCACAAGACCGTCCTGGCGAACGTCTCGCTCGCCCAGACCAAGGTCCGCGGCCGGAAGAAGGAAGAAGCCGACCGGCGCTCCCGGGAACTCCTGGAGCGCGTCGGGCTCGCCGAGCAGGCCGAGAAGTTCCCCGCCCAGCTCTCCGGCGGCCAGCAGCAGCGCGTGGCCATCGCCCGCGCCCTCGCCATGGACCCCAAGGCGCTCCTGTTCGACGAGCCGACCTCGGCCCTCGACCCGGAGATGATCAACGAGGTCCTGGAGGTGATGCAGCAGCTCGCCGCCGACGGCATGACCATGGTCGTGGTCACCCACGAGATGGGCTTCGCCCGGTCCGCCGCCAACCGCGTCGTGTTCATGGCGGACGGCCGCATCATCGAGGACCGCACCCCCGAGGACTTCTTCACGAACCCTTCGAGCGACCGTGCCAAGGACTTCCTCTCCAAGATCCTCAAGCACTGAGCGGGGGCGGACCATGCTGCGTACAGGAAAGACCTCGCTGAAGAAGTCCCCGCTGGAGACCTCGCCGAAGAGGACCTCGCCGAAGAGGACCTCGCGGAAGTGGACCTCGCGGAAGTGGACCTCGCGGAAGAGGACCTCGCCGAAGAGGAGCGTGCTGAGCAGGACCCTCGTCGCGCTCGCCCTCGCCCTCCTCGCCGTCGCCTGCGGCAAGGAGGGCAGCCCTCCGGTCAAGGGCCCCAGCCCCGACCAGCTCCCCGACTACAAGGTCGTCCCGGGCTTCTCGCTGCCCTCGTCGCCGACCTGGGCGAAGGCGAAGCGGCGCGGCCACCTGGTCGTCGGCGCCAAGGAGGACCAGCCGTACATGGGCGAGAAGGACCCGGCGAGCGGTCGCTACTCCGGCTTCGACATCGAGATCGCCAAGATGGTCTCGGCCTCGCTCGGCTTCGCCCCCGCCTCGGTGCAGTTCCGCACGATCGCCTCCGCGAACCGCGAAACCGCCCTGCAGAACGGCCAGATCGACTACTACGTGGGCACCTACACCATCAACGACAAGCGCAAGAAGCTCGTCGGCTTCGCCGGTCCGTACTACATGGCAGGCCAGTCCCTCCTGGTGCGCACCGACGAGAAGGACATCAACGGTCCCGGAGACCTGGCGGGCAAGCGCGTCTGCTCCGCCGCCGGCTCCACCCCGTACCAGCGGATCGCCGAGGAGTACCCGCAGGCGGACCTCGTCGCGTACGACACGTACTCGGTCTGCGTCGACAACCTGCTGACCTTCCAGGTCGACGTCGTCACCACCGACGACACGATCCTGATGGGGTACGCGGCCAAGGTCCCCGAGGAGATGAAGGTCGTCGGCAAGCCCTTCTCGAAGGAGCCGTACGGCATCGGCGTCCCGCGCAGCGACAACGCGCTGCGGTTCGCCGTCGACGACGCGCTCGCCGCCCGCGAAAGAGACGGCGACTGGCAGAAGGCGTACGACGTGACGCTCGGGCTCTCCGGCCGCAAGGCCACTCCCGCACCGCCCATCGACCGCTATCCGGCGAGCTGAGGGAGGCCGCACCCACATGAACGTACTCACCGAGAACTTCTCCCTCTACGGCAAGGGATTCGTCGGCACCGTCGAACTGACCGTCTACGCATCCCTGCTGGCCCTCGTGCTCGGCTTCGTCATGGCGTCCTGCCGGGTCTCGCCGGTCGGATCCTTCCGGGCGCTCGGCACGGCCTGGGTGACGGTGCTGCGGAACACGCCGCTCACGCTGCTGTTCTTCGCGGTGCTCCTGGGACTGCCGAGGTTCGGGCTCGTCCTGCCCTTCCAGCTCTTCGCGGTGCTCGCGCTCGGCTGCTACACCTCCGCGTTCATCTGCGAGGCGCTGCGCTCGGGCATCAACACCGTGCCGCTGGGACAGGGCGAGGCGGCCCGCAGCCTGGGCATGACCTTCGGGCAGACCCTCTCCACGGTGGTGCTGCCGCAGGCCTTCCGGTCCGTGATCCCGCCCGTCGGCTCCACGCTCATCGCGCTCGCCAAGAACTCCGCGATCGCCGGTGCCTTCTCCGTCACCGAACTGCTCGGCACGTACAAGACCCTCAACGAGCTGGGGTACAGCGTCATCTGGAGCTTCCTCTGGATCGCTGTCGGATATCTGATCATCACCCTCACCATCAGCGCGCTCTTCCACGCACTGGAGAAGCACTGGGGAGTCGCCCGATGAGCCGCGCACTGTCCACGACGTCCAGCGCCCTCTACGACATCCCCGGGCCCAAGACCCGGCAACGGCACCTGGTGTACGGGGTGCTCTCCACGATCCTGCTGCTCGCGCTCCTCGGCTGGGTCGTGTACCTCCTGTTCCACACCGACCAGTTCACGGCGGCCAAATGGAACCCCTTCCAGTACAAGGGCATCCAGGAACTCCTGCTCCACGGACTCGCGAACACGCTCAAGGCGTTCGCGTACGCCGCAGTGCTCTCCCTCGCCCTGGGGGCGCTCCTCGCGGTCGGGCGTCTGTCCGAGCACCGCCCGGTGCGCTGGGTGGCCGCGCTGTGCGTGGAGTTCTTCCGTGCCATGCCCGTGCTGGTGATGATCTTCTTCATCTTCGTGGCGCTGAAGGTCCAGCCGCTGCCCGCGCTGGTGGCCGGGCTGACGCTCTACAACGGCTCGGTGCTCGCGGAGGTGTTCCGCACCGGAGTGCACTCCGTGGACCGCGGCCAGCGGGAGGCTGCGTACGCGCTCGGCATGCGCAAGACGCAGGTCATGACGCACGTACTGGTGCCGCAGGCGGTCCGCGCGATGCTGCCGACCATCATCAGCCAGCTGGTGGTCGCGCTGAAGGACACCTCCCTCGGTTATCTGATCACCTATGAGGAGTTTCTCCATGCCGGAAAGCTCATCGCGTCCAATCTCGACTACGATTTGCCGTTCATCCCCGTAGTGCTGGTGATCTCGCCTATCTACATCGGGATGTGCATGCTGCTCTCCTGGTTCGCCAACTGGGTGGCCAGGCGCCAGCGACGCAATCCCAAGACGGAGGCCGTGGAGATCGGTCCGGCCGAGGCGGGGACGCTGCTGCCGAAGGGGGTACCCCCTGGTCTTTAAGACCTTGGGGGAGCAGTAGCTCGACGGAGCAGAGAGCAAGCCTGTCCGGCAGCAGCCGGGGATCACTTGTCGCGCAGCGGTACCGACACGAAACTCGGGTCGGCCGCGGGCGACGAGAAGGTCAGCTGCGCACCGGACGGGTTGTGCTCGATGTAGAGCGGGTCGACGGTGTCGACCACCAGGGCGAGCCGGTGGCCGGCCGGGACGTCGTAGGCCGTGGAGTTCAGCTCCAGGTCGACGGGGAACGGCCGGCCCGGCTGCTGCCCGTGGAAGGTGTACGGCGCATTGCTGACCAGCTTGCCGAGGCCGAGCGGCCCCACGTCGTAGAGGTACGCGACGAGGGTGCCGCTCTCCTTGGTGCTGGTGACCTGCGTGTGCAGCCTGGCGGTGCCGCGGACCTGCTGGGCGGTCGCGTACCGCTCGGACTGCCAGACCGAGGCGTACGCGCGCGGGAGCAGCGGGATCGAGGCCATCGGCGGGATCCTGAGGAACTGGTCGAGGGCGTTGGAGAGCAGCAGCAGGCCGCCGTTGGCGCCGGAGTCGACATTGGCGCGGATCTTCCTGGTGCCGTCGAGGGCGATCTTCTTCTCGTTGGCGCCGACCGACTTCCAGTCCGGGTAGCCCTCGTAGCCGTCCTGGGTGCGGGACTTGAGCTGGACGGGCTGCTCGCGGTCGATGCCGTTGTCGGCGCCCTTGAGGTAGTGGTCGAACCAGCGGTGGGCGTTGGTCCAGACGTCGTTGGGCAGGCCGAGCAGGCCGGTGGCCTCGGCGGTGGCGTGGTCGCCCGGGCGGAACTCCAGGCGCTTGGGGCCGGTCAGCTTCTCGTAGAACTTCGCGTACTGGTTGGGCGGGAAGAGCGTGTCGCCCCAGGCGTTGCCCAGCATCAGGGCCGCGCCGTTCTTGTTGATCTGGTTCAGGAACGTGTCGGGGGAGCGCTTCCTGCCCCACTCGATCATGTCCTGCTCCTTGGCCAGGTTGGAGCCGAGGAAGTCCTTGAGGATCTGCTGGAGTTCGGGTCCCGGGCGGCCGGTGAGCGAGCCTGCGGCGCCGAGCATGCCGGCGGCCTGGAGGTGCTGGGTGCGTCCGCTGTAGATGGAGTCGATGAGGTTGGCCCAGCCGCTCATCGCGACGACGGCCTTGATGCGCTTGTCGTGGCCCGAGGCGAGCAGGCTGATGCCCGCGCCGTAACTGACCCCCGCCATACCGATCCTGTCCTCGTCGGCGGGGGTGTGCGCGAGCGCCCAGTCGATGACGGCGGACACGTCGGCGGTGTCGGCGGGGCCCGCGACCTCGATCTGGCCGCCCGAGAGCCAGAAGCCGCGCGAGGTGTAACTCACCACCACGTAGCCGGAGTCGGCGAGCTTCTTCGCCTGGGCGACGTACTCGATCTGCGGCATGGCCCAGCTCGTCGGGAGCACGATCACCGGGTACTTCCGGCCGGCCTTCGCGCCGGACGGGGTGAAGACGTTGCCCTTGAGGGTGATGCCGCCCGAGCCGGGGATGTCGTAGAACTTCAACCCGCTTGCGGCGGCGGCCTGTCGGACGCCCTCCGCCGGCCGGGCGACGGCGGGTGCGGCGGTGCTGAAGGCTCCTGCGAGCAGGGCGGCGGAGAGAGTGCCGACCGCGGCCGCCCGCAGGGGCCGGACGCCCTGCGGGGTGGGGGCGGTGCGCGGGTGTCCCATGAATCGCTCCTCGGTGCGCCGGTGCAAAGTGACCCGACGGTAACCGCAAGGGCTTACCTGGGGTAACTGGCCGGTAAGTTACGCGAGGGTAACGATTGGTCGCGGGGGCACCCGCGCCGGGTGATCCGTACCGGAATCAGCCCTTCAGGGCGCTCTTGGCCTGCCACTCGGACCAGGAGACGTTCCAGTTGCCGTAGCCGTTGTTGAGAGCCTGGGTGCCCTTGGCGTCGGACCCCGTGGTCTCGAACGGGTCGCCGACCTGGACCTGGTCGTAGATGAACCGGGCGTCGGAGTCGCTCATGCCGACGCAGCCGGAGCTCTTGTTGGCACTGCCGAAGTAGCCCTTGTTCCACGGGGCGGCGTGGGCGTACATGCCCGACCAGGTCAGCCGCATCGAGTAGTCGACCATCTTGTCGTAGGCGTCGCCCAGGCCCACCGTCTCGGAGCGCATGTTGATGGTGCCCTCCTTCGACATCAGGACGGTCTTGCCGCGCCAGGACGCCTTGTCGCCGCCGGGGGTGCCCGCCGACATCGGGACGTCCTTGATCTGCTGTCCGTCGCGGAACAGCTTCAGGCGGTGGTTGTCCAGGTCGACCTTGACGACCTGGTTCTTCCCGATGGTGAAGTCCGTCTTGTAGTCGCGGACGAACCAGCCGCCGCCCTTGCCGGAGTTCACGCCGTTCAGGTCGGCTTCCAGGCTGACCTTCGTGCCGGACTTCCAGTACTCCTTGGGGCGCCAGTCGACGCGGTCCTTGCCGGAGTAGTCCGTCATCCAGCCCCAGGAGCCCTCGGTGTCGTTCGAGGTGGTGACCTTGAGGTGCTTCTCGACGTCGGCCTTGTTCTTGACCGGGTTGTCGAACACGATCGAGACGGGGTGCGCGATGCCGATCGTGGTGTTCTTGCCGGGGGCCATGGACAGCTTGTTGACCTTGTCGGCCGCCTCCGTCGTGAACTCCGCCTTGGTGGCGGTGGCGCCCGCGGCCTTCGCCTCGACCGTGTAGCCGGTGCCGGGGGAGGTCGTGCGGGCCGAGGTCCAGGACTTGCCGTCGGTGGATATCTGGCCGGTCAGGGTGCCGCCCTTGGCGTCCTTGACCGTGACGCTGTCCAGTTTGCCGCCGTCGGTCAGGGTGACCTTGACCGGTTCACCCGCCTTGGCCTGCTTGCCCGAGAGGTTCACCGACACCTTGGTCTGCGGTGTCTCCTCGGTCGAGGCGGAACCGGATCCGGAGCCCGAGCCTCCGCCGTTGCAGGCGGTCAGTGCGGCTGCGGCCAGCAACGCCGTGCCTGTGAGGGCGGCGGTACGGAGCCGGGTGCGCGGGCGGCGTATACGGGTCAACTGGAAAACCTCCGTGCGGTGCGTGATGTCTGTCCCTGTCTGTCCTCTCCAGAAGGAGGTAATCCGGAAAGTCTTGGTTGCACCAAACGGGCGGGGCGCTTTGTGACAAGTGCCGCACCGGGTAAGGACCAAGGTCCCTGGACAGCGGTCCTTACGGCCCCTTGCGGGCGAGGGCGCTGCGTGTTCGTGGTGACGCAGGGTACGCAGTAGGGTGCGGGGCGTGAAGCTGACGGTGCGAGTGAAGCTGCTGCCAACGCCCGCACAGGCGTTGGCCCTTGGGGCGACGCTGCATGCCTGCAACGAAGCGGCAAACTGGCTCTCCGTCCAGGCGTTTGCGCGGCAGGTGACCTCTAGAGCTCGGTTGCAGGTGATGGCCTACGCCGAGCTGAGGGGGCGCGGACTGTCTGCGCAGCCCGCCCTGCATGTGCTGCGCAAGGTTGCCGACGCCTACACCACGCTGCGGGCGAACCTGAAGGCTGGGCGCCTCGGCAAGCCCGATTCGAAGCGGCGCGCCAAGGCGACCGGCAAGCCGGTGACCTTTCGGGCGGGTGCGGCCCAGCCTTTTGATGATCGCTGCCTGTCCTGGCAGCACCAGGACCGCACGGTGTCCATCTGGACCACCACCGGTCGTATGAAGAACGTCGCCTTCACCGGCCGGACCGAGCAGCTCGCTGTCCTCGCCGCGCACCGCAGGGGCGAGTCGGACCTGCTGTGCCAGGACGGGCAGTGGTATCTGGTCGCCACCTGCGAGTTTCCCGAAGCCGAATTGAACGCCGAGCCCGACGGATTCCTCGGGGTGGACCTGGGGATCGTGAACATCGCCTCCACCTCCACCGGGAAACGGTTCTCGGGGCGGCGGCTGAACCGGCGTCGGGAGGCGGACCGCAGGCTGCGGGCCAAGCTCCAGAAGAAGGGCACCAAGTCTGCCAAGCGGCGGGCGAAGCGGCACGCGGGCAAGGAGGCCCGGCGGGCCCGCGACATCAACCACAAGATCAGCAAGCAGATCGTGGCGGAGGCTCAACGCACCGCACGCGGGATCGCCCTGGAAGACCTCACGGGCATCCGCGAGCGGGCACGGCTACGCAAGCCCCAACGCGTCACGCTGCATTCCTGGTCCTTCCACCAGCTCGGCACGTTCCTCGCCTACAAGGCGCGGCGTGCCGGAGTCCCGGTGGTGTACGTGAACCCGGCGTACTCCAGCCAGGAATGTTCCCAGTGCCATCACATCGACAGACGCAATCGGCCTGCACAGGCCCGGTTCGCGTGCAGGTCCTGCGGCTTCGTTGAGCACGCGGACCTCAACTCGTCCCGGATCCTCAGCCAGCGTGGCTGGGCGGTCTGGGTCTGCGGGGCCGAGTCACAGGCCCCTGCCGTCACGCTCATCGCGTGACGGCTGGACGCAGCCGGGCCTCGTCGAAGCCATCGACGACCCGAGCAGCAAGCCCGGTTTCTTCAGTCCCCGGGTAGTTGACCTGGTGGTTCGACCGATCACTCCACGGACTGTCGCGCACCCCTTGCGGTTGCGCGCGTTGCTTCTCATAATCCGCCGCAACACGAGTTGCCAACTCGTGTTGCGGCGGCCGGGCTTCTCCGGTCCGCGCGGCAGGGGACGGGAAGACCGGGGATCGACATGGCAACACGACAGGAAGTGGCGCAGCTCGCGGGCACCTCGCCCTCGGTCGTCAGTTACGTGCTCAACAACGGCCCCCGCTCCGTGGCCCCCGCCACCCGCGAACGCGTCCTCGCGGCGGTCAAGGAGCTCGGCTACCGGCCCAACGCCGTCGCCCGCTCGCTGCGGATGAGCCACACGATGACGCTGGGGCTCGTGGTGCCCGACGCCGCGAACCCCTTCTTCGCCGAGCTGGCCCGCTCGCTGGAGGACCATGCCTGGGCCGCCGGATACACCCTGCTCGTCGGCAACAGCGTCGACGACCCGCACCGCGAGGCCGGTTACATCCGTACGTTCGTGGACCGCCAGGTCGACGGTCTGGTGCTGATCCCCTCGCAGGGCGAGAAGGCCTGGCGCGCCGAGCTGGCCCGCTCCGGCGTTCCCAGCCTGGTCTTCGACCGGGAACTCGACGGCGTGACGACGAGCCATGTCCTGGTCGACAACGCCAGGGGCGCCCAGCGGGCCACCGAGCACCTCCTCGCGCACGGCCGCCGCCGCGTCGGCTGCATCGCGGGCCCGCTCGGCATCCATCCGACGGTGGACCGCGTGGTCGGCTGGCGCACGGCGCTGGAGCGGGCCGGGCTCAGGGCGGGGTCCGGATCAGGCGGGCGTACGGGCTGGGAGGCGTGCCCCGAAGCGGCGCCCCTGCTGCACGGCTCCTTCGGGCGGCTCGACGGATACCGGTCGGGGCTCGCCCTGCTGTCGAGGGACCGGTCGGTGGACGCACTGTTCGTCACCTCCGACGAGCAGGCCGCCGGAGTCCTGCGCGCGGCCACGGAGCTGGGCATCCGGGTCCCCGACGACCTGGCGCTCGTCTCCTTCGACGGCATCGCCGCCGGCGCGTACACCTGCCCGGCGCTGTCCACCATGCGCCAGCCGTACGACGAGCTGGGACGCACGGCGGTGCGGCGGCTGCTCGACCGGATGCGGGAACCCGATCTGCCGCCCACCCGGGACGTCCTCCCGGTGACCCTGCTGGCCAGGGGCTCCTGCGGCTGCCCGGACCCGGCGGGCGGCGAACACAGCGCCGTACCGACAGAACTTCGTGAAGAGAGTGGAGAGAACGGTGATACCCAGTGAGCAGTGAACGACTGGTCGTGGTCGGCAGCCTGAACATGGACCTGTCGGTGACCGTGCCCAGACTGCCGCAGCCCGGCGAGACCGTGTCCGGCGCCGATGTCGTACGAGGCGCGGGCGGCAAGGGTGCGAACCAGGCGGTCGCTGCCGCGCGGCTCGGCGCAGAGGTGCGGATGGTCGGCCTGCTAGGCGACGACACACTCGGCAGCGAACTGCGCGAACGGCTGGCAGGGGAGGGTGTCGACGACCGCAGTGTGGCCCAACTCCCGGGTGTGGCAAGCGGGTTGGCGCTGATCGTCGTGCAGGAGGACGGTGAGAACACCATCACTCTCTCGCCCGGCGCCAACCGTCACCTCGACGTCCCCGCCCTCGGCAGCCTCACCGGAGGCGCCGTGGCCCGCAGCGGTGACACCCTTCTCCTCCAGCTCGAAGTGCCGCTGTCCACCGTGCTCGCCGCCGCCCGTGAGGCCCGTGAGGCCGGGGCGCTGATCGTCCTCAACGCGGCGCCGCTGCCTCCCTCCGGCCGGACCGAACTCTCCGAACTCCTCCGTGTCGTCGACGTGTTGGTGGTCAACGAGACCGAGGCGGCCGGGCTGCTCCCGCACGTGCACGACGACTGGAGCGAACACGCCCGCGCGCTCCGGGAGCTGGGGCCCGGCACCGTCGTCATCACCCTGGGCGCGGACGGCGCGGTCGCCGCCGGGCCTCGATTCACCTGCGCGGAGGGCGGGTTCACGGTCGACGCCGTCGACACCGTCGGAGCGGGCGATGCCTTCTGCGCGCAGCTCGCCCTGTCCCTCGGCTCCGGTACGCCGCTGCCCGAAGCGGTACGCAGGGCCTGTGCGGCGGGGGCGCTCGCCACCACCCGCCCCGGCGCTCAGAGCTCCCTTCCTTCCCGCGTCGAGGTCGACGCGCTGCTCGCCGCCGTACCGCCGGCCGAAGACACCGCGGCCGAGGTGCGCCATGCGTACTGACGGCCTCTGGCACCCGCGCCTCCTGGAGATCATCACCTCCCTCGGCCACGGCGACCTGCTGGTCGTCGCCGACCCCGGGCTGCCGGTGCCGCCGGGAGTGGAGGTCGTCGACCTGGTGTGGCGGCGCGGCGAACCCGCGTTCCTGCCCGTGCTCGAAGCGGTCCTCGACGAACTCGTGGTGGAACACGCCACCGTGGCCCACGAGGCCACCGATCCGGGTCTGCTCCTGCTCTTCGACCAGCAGTTCGCCGGCGCGCCCCTCGACCGGGTGCCGCACGCACGGCTCAAGAAGCTGACGCGGCGCGCGCGGGCGGTCGTCAGGACCGGTGAGACCACTCCGTACGCCAACGTCGTACTGCGTGCGGGCGTCCCCTTCTAGTCAACTTCCCTCTCCTGGAAGGCAGTTCCATGATGAACCGCAAGCTTTCCCTCGCCACCGCCGTCACCTCGTCGCTGCTCCTGGCCGCCGCCCTCACCGGCTGCGGACAGGAGGGAGGATCCACCGCCGACGGCGGCGGCAAGGACAAGAAGAAGGACGGCAAACCGACCGTCTGCCTGATCATGAAGTCGCTCGGCAACGAGTTCTTCCAGACCATGCAGAAGGGCGCCGAGGACCACGCCAAGAAGCTCGGCACCCTGGATCTGTTGACCAGCGGCATCCAGAACGAGACCGACATCGACGGCCAGGTCGCCGCCATCAACCGCTGCATCACCGACCAGGCCGACGCGCTCGTCCTGGCCCCCGCCGACTCCCGGGCCCTCGTCGCCCCGCTCGGCCGCGCCGCCAAGGCCGGCATCAAGCTCGTCAACATCGACGTCAAGCTCGACGACGGCGCACTCAAGGCCGCGAAGCTGGACGTGCCGTTCGTCGGCCCCGACAACGCGGAGGGCTCCCGGCTCTCCGGCGAGGTCCTCGCCAAGAAGCTCGGCAAGGGCGGCAGGGTCGTCATCCTGGAGGGAAACCCGGGCGCCGCCAACGCCCAGCAGCGCAAGGCCGGTTTCGAGAAGGCCGCGAAGGAAGGCGGCCTCACCGTCGTCGGGTCCAAGACCGCGCACTGGGAGACCGACGAGGCGTACACCGTCCTGTCGAACCTGCTCACCGCGCACCCCGACATCCAGGGAGTCATGTCGTCCAACGACTCGATGACGCTGGGCGCGGTCAAGGCGATCGGTGCGGCGGGCAGGAAGGGCAAGGTCGTGGTGGCGTCCTTCGACAACATCGCCGCGGTCAAGCCGTATCTGAAGGACGGCCAAGTGGTCGCCACCGTGGACCAGTTCGCGGCGAAGCAGGCCGCCGACGGCATCGACCAGGCACTGAAGGCCGTCGACGGGGCGAAGTCCGAGCCCTGGGTGAAGACGGACGTCAAGGTCGTCACCGGCGCAGACGCGGGATGAGCGGGCCCATGAGCGGGACCAGTGATCCGTCGGTGGTGCTGGAGGCCACCGGCATCGGCAAGGTCTTCCCCGGGGTCAAGGCCCTCGACGACGTAAGCCTTGAGCTGCGGGCGGGGGAGGTGCACGCCCTGCTCGGCGAGAACGGGGCGGGCAAGTCCACCCTCGTCCGTATCCTGGCCGGCATCCAGCCGCCCGACACCGGCACCATGCGGATGGGCGGCGAGGCGTACGCGCCCAAGGACACGGCCGCCGCCATGCGGGCCGGTGTCCAGGTCGTGCACCAGGAACTCAACCTGCTGCCCCACCTCACCGTCGCGGAGAACCTCTTCTTCCAGCGGCTGCCCCGCAAGTACGGCATGGTCGACCGACGCGCCCTCGACCGGCGCGCGCAGGAACTCCTCGACGAGGTCGGACTCGACGTCCGGCCGCGCACCCCGGTCGAGCGGCTCGGCATCGCACAGATGCAACTCCTGGAAATCGCCCGGACGTTGTGGCAGGACTGCCGGGTCCTGGTGATGGACGAGCCGACCGCCACGCTCACCTCCCGCGAGACGGACCGGCTGTTCGAGGTGATCCGCCGGCTCACCGCACGCGGCACCTCCGTCCTCTACATCTCGCACCACCTGGAGGAGGTCTTCGAGATCGGGGACCGCATGACGGTCTTCCGCAACGGCCGCCACGTCGTGACGAAGGACCTGGCGGGGACCACCACCGCCGAGGTCATACGGCTGATGGTCGGCCGCGACATGGCGCAGGAGTATCCGCCGTACGTGGAGCGCCCGGCGGGCGCCGAGCTGCTGCGCGCGGAGCAGTTGCGTCCGCGCGGCGGCAGCCCCGTCAGCTTCGCGCTGCACGCGGGCGAGGTCGTGGGCGTCGCGGGGCTCGTCGGTTCGGGCCGCACCGAGACCGTACGGGCGCTGTTCGGCGCCGACCACCACGACGGCGGACACGTGTACGTGAAGGGGCGCCGAGTGCGCATCCGCACGCCCCGGGACGCCGTACGGCACGGCATCAGCCTGCTCACCGAGGACCGCAAGGGGCAGGGCCTGGTCCTCGACATGCCCGTCGCCGCCAACGTCACACTGGCCTCGACGCGCAGGATCTCGCGCGGCGGGCTGCTCAAACGGGCTGCGGAGGACCGGTACGCACGCGAGGCCGTGGAGCGGCTCGGAGTGCGGACTCCCGGTATCCGTACGGCGGTTCGCACCCTCTCGGGCGGCAACCAGCAGAAGGTCGTCCTCGGCCGGTGGCTGCTCGCCGGAACCGACGTCCTGGTCGTCGACGAGCCGACGCGAGGCATCGACGTCGGCGCCCGCTACGAGATCCACCAACAGCTCACCGACCTCGCGGGCGACGGCAAGGCACTCCTGGTGGTCTCCTCCGACCTCCCCGAGCTGATGGGCATCTGCGACCGCATCCTCGTCTTCTCGCGCGGCCGGATCGCGGGGGAGGTGGCCAGGGCGGACTTCGACAGCTCGCGGATCCTCGGGCTGGCCTACTCGGGGTACGTCACGGAGACACCCCGGGACGCCCCGCCCGGCGAGTCGGCCACGCACACGGACGTACCGCACACGGACGTACCGCCCGCGGACGTACCGCACACGGACGTACCGCACACGGACGTACCGCCCGCGGACGTACCGCCCGCGGACGAACCCCTCCCGAAGAGCACGGGCGAACCCCTGACGAAGAGCACGGACGTACCCCTCACGAAGAACGGTGAGACCTCCTCATGACCACACCGGCCCCCACCAAGGAAGCCGCCCCGGCGCCCGCCGCCGAGCGTCGCACCGCCCGCCAGCTCACCCGCCAGGTGATGGGCGAGGCCGGCATCGGCCTGGCGCTGCTGGCCCTGGTGCTCATCTTCACGCTCGCCGCGCCCAAGTTCGCGACGTCCGGCAACCTCACGCACATCGCCACCGAGATCACCCTCAACACGATGCTCGCGGTCGGCATGACCTTCGTCATCCTGGTCGGCGGGATCGACCTGTCCGTCGGCTCCGTGATGGCCCTGTCGGCGGTCGTCGCGGGCGAGGTGCTGACCTCGACCAGTCTGTCCACGCCCGTCGCCGTACTGCTCGCGGTCGTGGTGGCGGCGCTGGTCGGCATGGCCTGCGGCTTCGTCAACGGCTTCGTCTCCGAACGCTGGCGCGTGCCGTCCTTCATCGTCACGCTCGGCATGCTGAACGTGGCGCGCGGCGCGGCACTCGAACACACCAACGCGCAGACGCTGTACGACTTCCCGTCCGGCTTCAGCCACTTCGGCACCTCGACCCTCCTGGGCATCCCCTCGCTCTTCTGGATCGCGGTGCTGATGGTGCTGATCGGCCACCTGGTCCTGACCCGTACCGTCTTCGGCCGGCTGGTCTTCGCGATCGGGTCGAACGAGGAGGCGGTACGGCTGTCCGGGCACCGCACGGGCGTCGTCAAGGTCGCGGTGTTCGTGATCGCCGGATTCGCCGTCGGCATCGCGGCCGTCACGTACATGGCCCGGCTCAACATCGCCAGCCCGATCATCGGCAGCGGGTACGAACTGTCCGCCATCGCGGCGGTCGTCATCGGCGGTGCGTCGCTCTCCGGCGGCAAGGGCTCGATGATCGGCACGCTGCTCGGCGCGTGCCTGCTGGGCGTCCTCACCAACGGACTGCTGCTGATGGGGGTCTCCGACTTCCAGCGGCAGATGATCACCGGTGCGGTCATCATGATCGCCGTGGTGGTCGACCACTACCGGGGCAGGATCGCGGCCCGGATGCCGGAGAAGGCGGTGGCGGGCTGAGGGGAGCGCAGGGGAGGCGAGAGGGGGGAGACAGGGCCGATTACTGCCGGGTACTGGTGCTCGGGCCGCACAGCGCCGAAGCTCTCTCCATGACGCATGCACAGGATCCGAACGGCCCGCGGGACGAGGCGGTGACGGAGGACACCAGAATCGAGCTGCCGCTGAGACGGCTGGTCATGGCGCTGCCGATCGCCGCGGCGGTGGTGACCGTGATGTGGGGCTACACCATCTACGCGGTCGTCGACGGCGCGAACAACGCGACGCTGTCCGGCGCGCTGATGTCCGCACTCGGCCTGCTGCTGCTCTTCGTCGCCGTCACGTACGTCGGGTACGCGGTGCACCCGCTGAGCATCGCGGTCGGGCCGCGGGGCCTGTCGGTGCGGCTGCCGCTCTACCCGGAGCGGACGGTTCCGTGGGACGACCTGGTGTCCGTACGGGCGATGGGCGTGCGGGGCGCCCAGTACGTGATCGTGGAGGCGCAGGAGTCGGAGGGCTCGCTGCCGTACGTCTGCCGGCCCCGGGCCGCGTACCGGCGCCTGTCGCTGATGACGGGGAGCGCGCCGCAGTTCAAGCAGGGGCTGTGCTTCGAGCGGATGGTCTTCGAACTGGTCCCGGAAGACGTCCTGGCCCTGGTGCGGCAGTACGCCCCGCCCACCCTCCAGATCGAGGACCGTCGCCGCTGACGGGCCCGGCGCGGACGGGCGGGACCGGGGCGGCGCTCTTGTCACGGCCCGCCCTTCGCGTCACCGTGAACCTTGCGCCGCCCACCCGCAGCGCGCCCACCCGCATTCCGCGCCCACCGGCCCACCGGCCCGCAGCCCCGTGTGATCGGAGATCCCGTGTCCGTGACCCCCTTCGTTCCGCCGCACTCCCTCCTCGGCGACGGCCCCCACCCCGTCATCGCCGTCCACGGCTGGCTCGCGGACCGGGCCGCCTACGCGGCGGTCCTGCCCGACCTCGACCTGGAGTCCTTCCGGTACGCCTTCGTCGACCTGCGCGGTTACGGCGAGGCCAAGGACGTGCCCGGCGACTTCAGCACCGCAGAGGGCGCCGTCGACCTCCTCGCCCTCGCCGACCAGCACGGCTGGGACCGCTTCTCGCTGATCGGCCACTCCATGGGCGGCTCCGTCGTCCAGCGGGTGCTGGCCGCCGCGCCGCACCGGGTGCGCCGCCTGGTCGGCGTCTCGCCCGTACCGGCGAGCGGGCTGCACATGCCTCCCGACGGCTGGGAGCTGTTCGCCGGAGCCGCCGAGCACCCGGAGAACCGGCGCGCCATCATCGACAGCACCACCGGTGGCGTACGCCCCGCCGCCTGGCTCGACCGCATGGTGCGGCAGTCCGTGGAGCGCAGCGACCCCAAGGCGATGCGCAGCTGGCTGGATTCCTGGGCGGGGGAGGACTTCCACACCGACGTCGAAGGGTCGGCCCACCCGGCCCTCGCCGTCGTCGGCGCCCTCGACCCGGCGCTGAGCGCCGACCTCATGCGGCAGACCTGGATGCGCTGGTACCCGAACGCCGAGCTGGCGGAACTCCCGGCCGCCGGACACAACGCCATGGACGAGGCACCGCTCCAACTCGTCCGTACCGTCGAGGACTTCCTGCGCGCGGACACGGCGTGAACGTGGACGTCACGAGCGTCGTCCCCGACGTCTTCGACCCCCGCCCGTACGCCCGGGGCATCCCGCACGCCGCCTACCGCCACCTGCGCGACACCCGCCCGGTGGCCTGGCAGGACGAGTACGAGGTGCTGGGCTGGCCCGCGGGTCCCGGCTTCTGGGCGGTCACCCGGCACGCCGACGTCGTGCGCGTCCTCAAGGACGCGCGCACCTTCTCCTCCCGCCTCGGCGCCACCCAGATCCGCGACCCCGATCCGGACGACCTCCCGTTCATCCGGCGCATGATGCTCAATCAGGATCCGCCGGAGCACGGCAGGTTACGGCGTCTCGTCAGCCGTGCCTTCACCCCGGGACGCACCGACCGCTTCGAGTCCCGGGTGCGGGCACGCGCCCGAGACCTCCTCGAAGCGGCGGTGCGCCGCGCCCGCCACGACGGCGACGGCGTCCTCGACCTCGTCGCCAGCGTCACCGACGACTACGCCCTCCTCAACCTCTCCGACCTGCTCGGCGTCCCCAAGAGGGACCGCGGCCTGCTCCTCGACTGGACCGAACGCGTCATCGCCTACCAGGACCCCGACGAGGCCCACAAGGCGGTGCACGGCCCCGACGGACGCCCGGTCAATCCCCGCTCACCGGCCATGCTGGGCGAAATGTTCGCGTACGCACGGGAGTTGGCCGAGTACAAGCGCAGGTATCCGAGCGACGACATCATGACGGCGCTCGCCCACGCGGCGGGCGACGGCACCCGGCTGAGCGGCCCCGAGCTGGAGATGTTCTTCTTCCTGCTGACCGTCGCGGGCAACGACACCGTCCGCAGCGCCGCCCCCGGCGGCTTCCTGGCCCTGGCGCAGGACGCGGAGTCCCAACGAGCCCTCCCCGCACTGAAGTTGGATACGGCGATCGAGGAGCTGCTGCGCCACCACCCGCCCGTCCTCAGCTTCCGGCGCACCGTAGCCGAGGACACCGAGCTCGCCGGACAGCGGCTGCGCACCGGCGACAAGGTCGTGGTCTTCCACGCCTCCGCCAACCACGACGAACGCGTCTTCACCGACCCGCACCGCCTCGACCTCACCCGCGAGCCCAACCCGCACGTGTCCTTCGGCGACGGCCCGCACGTCTGCCTCGGCGCGCACTTCGCCCGCCTGCAACTGCGCGTCCTGCACGAAGAGGCCCTGCGCGTCCTGCCGCCCTACCGGCTCGCGGCCCCGCCCCGCCGCCTCGTCTCGCACTTCATCAACGGCCTCAAGTCCCTTGAGCTGTCTGTCGATTAGGACACGGCGCGGTGGGAGTTGCGCGGCGGCACCGGCAGCGGGGTCTGTGCCGCCCGCGTCACATCGGCGACCATCTCCACCACATCGGGGCCGTACGCCTGCGAGTTGACCACCTTCAGCAGCACGCAGAACGACCGGTCGCCGTGCTTGCGCGCCAACTTCTCGTGGTTGCGGGCCAGATAGCGGGTCGCGGCCTGGTTGGTGATGGCGCGCTGCCCGCAGAAGAGGAAGACGGGGCGGGCGCCCTCGCCGACGGTGAGCCGGGCGAGCAGGACGTACTCGGCGATCCCGCTCTCCAGCCGGTAGCGCTCGGTGCCGATCTGGAAGGCGCCCCGGTCGGGGGAGGGCTCCACGTCGACATTGATGCGGATGCCGGGGAGCAGGCTCTGGAGGTGGGCGGTCATCCGGCGGTTCGCCCCCGGGCCGCCGACACAGAATTCCGTACGCTCGCCGAAGCCCTGCTGGGCGATGTCGTGGGAGAGGATCTGGGCGTGCGCGCCGCATTCCCTGACGAGGGCGGAGAGTTCGAGGAGCGCGAAGACGTCGAAGCGGTGGACGGCGCTGTCGCTGCCGCCCGGCTCACGGTTGACGACCAGGAGCGACTCGGAGTTCTTCGGCATCCCGAAGAAGGCCTGCTTGCGCCGGAGTCTGCGCCGCCAGAGGTACGTACGGGCGAGCCAGCCGATGACGGCGCCGAGGCCGGCGGCTGTCACGCCCAGGAGGATGTTGCGGAGGTCGTCACTCATGGGCGCGCATGCTAGCGGCCCGGACGGCGGGCGGGGCGGGTGGCACCGGTGCGGGTCCGGGCTGCCCGGGTGACACCCGGTTGTGGCCCGGATGGGGGCTTGTTGCGGCTTTGTGGCGGGCGGATGTCGGCGTGGCCCTCTCGTGCGTGACGGGCGGATGTCGGCACGGCGCTCTCGTGCGTGACGGGCGGATGTCGGCGTGGCCCACTTGGCGGGATGCCCCCCGCAGGACCTGGCGGGGGCATGGCGGTGGGGCTACGCTGCGCGGACTGTTTTCGCCAGGAGGTACGCATGCGCCGAACCGACCGACCTGCCCGGCCCGCCGTACGGGCACTGTCCCTGCTGGCCGCGACAGCGGCAGTCGTCACGGTGGGAGCGGCGGCGCCACCGGGCAGTGCGAGCCCGCCCGTTGCCCCCTCGGCGGCCACCCCGTCCGTAGCCACGACGCCGCCCGCGAAGGTCCCGGTCGCCGTCGGGTACGGCGGCGCGGTCGCCAGCGTCGACGCCGACGCTTCGGCAGCCGGCATCGAGGTGCTGCGCAAGGGGGGCAACGCGGTCGACGCGGCAGTGGCCACGGCCGCCGCACTCGGCGTCACGGAACCGTACTCGGCGGGCATCGGCGGGGGCGGCTACTTCGTCCACTACGACGCCAAGTCCCGCAAGGTGCGCACCATCGACGGCCGCGAGACGGCCCCGCGCAGCGCCGACAAGAACCTCTTCCTGGAGAACGGCAAGCCGATCCCCACCGACCAGGCCATGACCAGCGGTCGCAGCGTCGGCACCCCCGGCACGCCCGCCACCTGGGAGACGGCCCTGGACGCGTGGGGCTCGAAATCCCTGCGCTCCCTCCTCAAGCCCGCCGAGCGCCTCGCCCGCGACGGCTTCACCGTCGACGCGACGTTCCGCGCGCAGACCCAGGGCAACGAGGCGCGCTTCCGGGACTTCCCCGACTCTGCGAAGCTCTTCCTGCCCGGCGGTCAACTCCCCGTCGTGGGCTCGAAGTTCAAGAATCCTGACCTGGCCCGTACGTACGAGAGGCTGGGCCGCGAGGGCGTCGGCGCGCTCTACAAGGGCGACCTCGCACGCGACATCGTCCGGACGGTCCGCAAGCCCCCGGTCGACCCGAAGTCCACCCGCGTCGTACGCACCGGTGATCTGACGGAGCGTGACCTGCGCGCGTACGAGACGGAGCGGCCGGCCCCGACGAAGGTCTCGTACCGCGGCCTGGGCGTGTACGGCATGGGCCCGTCCTCGTCCGGCGGCACCAGCGTCGGCGAGGCGCTCAACATCCTTGAGCGGACGGACCTTTCGAAGGCGACGCAGGCGAAGTACCTGCACCGCTACATCGAGGCGAGCCGGATCGCGTTCGCGGACCGGGGCCGCTGGGTCGGCGACCCGGCCTTCGAGAACGTACCGACCAAGGGGCTTCTCTCGCAGAAGTTCGCGGACTCGCGCGAGTGCCTCATCAAGGACGACGCGGTGCTGGTGAGTCCGCTGCCGCCGGGCGACCCGCGCAACCCGTCGCGCACGTGCGGGAGTTCGGGGCAGGCAGCGCCGACGACGTACGAGGGCGAGAACACGACGCACCTCACGGCGGCCGACAAGTGGGGCAACGTGGTCTCCTACACGCTGACGATCGAGTCGACGGGCGGCAGCGGGATCACGGTCCCCGGTCGCGGCTTCCTGCTCAACAACGAGCTGACCGACTTCTCCTTCGCCCCGGCGAACCCGGCGGTCCACGACCCGAACCTGCCGGGCCCCGGCAAGCGCCCGCGGTCCTCGATCTCTCCGACGATCGTCCTGGACCGGCACGACAAGCCGGTGCTCGCGCTCGGCTCGCCGGGCGGGGCGACGATCATCACGACGGTGCTGCAGAGCCTGACGGGTCACCTGGACCGGGGGCTGCCGCTCGTGGACGCGATCGCGGCACCGCGCGCGAGCCAGCGGAACGCGGCGGCGACGGAGCTGGAGCCGGGGCTGTGGGGCAGTCCGGTGCGCGGCGAGCTGGAGGCGCTCGGCCACGTCTTCAAGGAGAACCCGGAGATCGGGGCGGCGACGGGGGTCCAGCGGCTGAGTGACGGCCGGTGGGTCGCGGCGGCGGAGAAGGTGCGGCGGGGCGGGGGGTCGGCGATGGTCGTGCATCCGGCGGGGCGGCAGTAAGACGGGGGCGGGCGGTCGCGGAGGGGTGCGCTCCGCGTGGGGGCCGCCCCCTTGCCCACCCGTCCCGCCCCCCCGGGGGGGCCCGCTGCCCAAGGAGGCAGCGGTGCGGCGTAGGAGGGCGGCGGTCTCGGGGGCAGGCATTTAGGGGCGCGGGGAACTGCGCGGCCGGCCACGTCGGACCCGCACGACGACCACCAGTCCCCCCCGCCCGCAAAATGCTGCTACAACGCCGTCAGTATCCGAGCCGGCCCACCGTCCCGGATCGCCACCGTGTGCTCCACATGTGCGGCCCGGCTGCCGTCGGGAGTCGTCAGCGTCCATCCGTCCGCCGCGTGGAGGAACATGTCCCCGCCGCCTGCGATCACCATCGGCTCGATCGCGATCACCATTCCGTGCCGCAGCTTCATGCCCCGCCCGGGAGGTCCCTCGTTCGGTACGTCCGGTCCCTCGTGCATCGTGCGTCCCACTCCGTGCCCGCCGAAGCCCTCCGGGATTCCGTACCCCGCCTTGCGGCACACCGTCCCGACCGCATGCGCGATGTCGCCGATCCGGTTGCCGACGACCGCCGCCGCGATGCCCGCGTCCAGCGCGGCCTTCGCCGTCCCGATGAGACGCACGTCATCCTCCCGCGCCCGCCCGACCGTGAAGCTGATCGCGGAGTCACCCGCCCAGCCGTTCAGGAGCGCGCCGCAGTCGATGCTGACCAGGTCGCTGTCGCGCAGCCGGTAGTCCGTCGGAATCCCATGAACGATCGCCTCGTTGACCGACGCGCAGATGACGGCGGGGAACGGCACCGGCGCCCAGTTCGGGCGGTAGCCGAGGAACGGCGAGCCCGCCCCCGCGTCCCGCAGGACGCCCCGCGCCACCTCGTCCAGTTCCCGCAGCGTCACCCCGACCGCCGCCGCCTTCCGCACGGCTTGCAGTGCCCGGGCCACCACGCGGCCCGTCTCTCGCATCGCGGCCACGGACGCGTCTGATTTGATCTCGACCATGCCAATTACTATACCGGTCCGGGAGGTATTAGAATAACGGCATGGTTCGAACCCCTCTCACCCCCGAAGAGCGCGAACGCGGCGAACGCCTCGGTCAGCTGCTCCGTGAAGCCCGTACCTTCGCCGGGCGGACGATGCCCGACGTGGCCGCCGCCGCCGGCCTCTCCGCCGAGACGCTGCGGAAGATCGAGACGGGCCGTGCCCCGACGCCCGCGTTCTTCACGGTCGCCGCCCTCGCGGGCACGCTCGGCCTCTCCCTCGACGAACTTCTCGTACGGAGCGAGCTGCTGCCCGCCTCGTTGCTGTCCGCCTCTTAGCTGCCCGCACGGCACGGCCTGCGAGTGGACTCGTGCGCACCTGTCCGAGCTGGTCGCCGCGCAGGCGGGGCACCGCGCGTAGGGTCGCCCCATGGACCTCAGGAGTGCCTTCGCCCAGACCCGATACGTCAGCCTGACCACCTTCCGGAAGGACGGCACCCCCGTCGCCACCCCGGTGTGGGTCGCCGGGGACGGCTCCGCGCTCTACGTCTGGACCAACGCCGACTCCTGGAAGGTCAGGCGCATCCGCCGCAACGGCAGCGTCACGGTCGCCCCCTGTGACGTACGAGGCCGCCTCAAGCCGAACGCGCCCACGGTCGAGGGCAGGGCGACCGTGCTCGACGAGGAAGGGCTGCGCGAGGTCCGCAGGCTGATCGCCCGCAAGTACACCTGGCAGTTCTGGCTGACGGACCTGCCCGCCACGCTGCTGCGCCGCGGCAAGCGTCCGCACGTCGGCATCAAGATCGAACTCTAGGCGAGATCCGGCCGGGGCGCGGAGCCGTCCGTTCACCCCTGCGGGTGTGAATCATGATCGACTCCGCTCGGTTCGCGACGATGGTCTTGCCCCGCTCTCCGGAGCGGCTTACGTTCAAGCATCCACGTCCCAACTCTACGGGCGTAGAAGGTCCCTGACGTCCTGTCGGACGGAGGGGAACCCGGCTGAACGGAGACGAGTCATGGCCAACGTCGTACGCGCCGCCCTGGTCCAGGCCACCTGGACGGGCGACACCGAATCCATGATCGCCAAGCATGAGGAACACGCCCGGGAAGCCGCCCGGCAGGGCGCGAAGGTCATCGGGTTCCAGGAGGTCTTCAACGCCCCCTACTTCTGCCAGGTGCAGGAGGCCGAGCACTACCGCTGGGCCGAGGCGGTCCCCGAGGGCCCCACCGTCCGCCGCATGCAGGACCTCGCCCGCGAGACCGGCATGGTGATCGTTGTCCCGGTCTTCGAGCGCGAGCAGTCCGGCTTCTACTACAACACCGCCGCCGTGATCGACGCCGACGGCAGCTACCTCGGCAAGTACCGCAAGCACCACATCCCCCAGGTCAAGGGCTTCTGGGAGAAGTACTACTTCAAGCCGGGGAACGCGGGCTGGCCGGTCTTCGACACGGCGGTCGGCAAGGTCGGCGTCTACATCTGCTACGACCGCCACTTCCCGGAAGGCTGGCGGCAGTTGGGGCTGAACGGCGCCCAGATCGTCTACAACCCCTCCGCCACCTCCCGCGGCCTCTCCGCCCACCTCTGGCAGCTGGAGCAGCCTGCCGCGGCCGTCGCCAACGAGTACTTCGTCGCGGCGATCAACCGCGTCGGCCAGGAGGAGTACGGCGACAACGACTTCTACGGCACCAGCTACTTCGTCGACCCGCGCGGCCAGTTCGTGGGCGAGACGGCCGGGGACAAGCAGGAGGAGCTCCTGGTCCGGGACCTCGACCTCGGCCTCATCGAGGAGGTCCGCCACCAGTGGGCGTTCTACCGCGACCGCAGGCCCGACGCGTACGAAGGACTGGTCCAGCCGTGAGAGGCCCGCTCTCCCGCGAAGTACCGGACCGGCCGTGACAGGCCCGCTCTCCTGCGAGGGCCCGGCCCGGCCTCAGCCGTGATGCAGCTCCAGCCGTGATGCAGCTTCAGCAGTGATTCAGCTTCAGTCGTGATTCAGCTTCAGTCGTGATGCGGCTCCCGCCGTGATTTCAGCTCCAGCCGTGATGCGGCCTCGGCCGTGATGCGGCTCCAGCCGTGACCCACCTGCACTCCCGCGAAGGACTGGTTCAGCCGTGACCGACCTGCACTCCCGCCACCAGGCCGTCCTGCCCGAGTGGCTGGCGCTCTACTACCAGAACCCCATCGAGCTCACCCACGGCGAGGGCCGCCACGTCTTCGACTCCCAGGGCCGCAAGTACCTGGACTTCTTCGGCGGCATCCTGACCACGATGACCGCGCACGCACTCCCCGAGGTCACCAAGGCGGTCTCCGAGCAGGCGGCCCGCCTGGTCCACTCCTCGACCCTCTACCTCAACCGCCCCATGGTCGACCTGGCGGAGCGGGTCGCCCACCTCTCCGGCATCCCCGACGCCCGCGTCTTCTTCACCACCTCGGGCACGGAGGCCAACGACACCGCGCTGATGCTGGCGACGACGTACCGCCGCTCGAACCAGATCCTGGCGATGCGCAACAGCTACCACGGCCGCTCCTTCTCCACCGTGGCCCTCACCGGCAACCGCAACTGGTCGCCGACCAGCCTCTCCCCGCTGCAGACCCTGTACGTGCACGGCGGCGTGCGCTTCCGCGGCCCGTACGCGCACCTCTCCGACGCCCAGTTCATCGAGGCGTGCGTCGCCGACCTCGAAGACCTGCTCGGCCAGACCCGGGGCCAGGTGGCCGCCCTCATCGCCGAACCGGTCCAGGGAGTGGGCGGCTTCACCTCCCCGCCGGACGGCCTGTACGCCGCCTTCCGCGAGATCCTCTCCCAGCACGGCATCCTGTGGATCGCCGACGAGGTCCAGACCGGCTGGGGCCGCACCGGAGACCACTTCTGGGGCTGGCAGGCGCACGCCGAGAACGGCCCGCCGGACATCCTCACCTTCGCCAAGGGCATCGGCAACGGCATGTCCATCGGCGGCGTCGTCGCCCGCGCCGAGGTCATGAACTGCCTCGACTCCGGCTCCATCTCCACCTTCGGAGGCTCCCCGGTCACCATGGCCGCGGGCCTCGCCAACCTCTCCTACCTCCTGGAACACGACCTCCAGGGCAACGCCCGCCGGGTCGGCGGACTCCTCATGGAACGCCTGCGCGCGATCGCCGCCACGGTTCCCTGCGTACGAGAGGTACGAGGCCGCGGTCTGATGGCCGGCATCGAAATCGTCCGCCCCGGCACCGACCGGGCCTGGCCCGAAGCGGCCACCGCCGTCCAGGAAGCAGCCCGCGAAGGCGGCCTCCTTGTCGGCAAGGGGGGCGGCCACAACACGAGCGTGCTGCGCATCGCCCCGCCGCTCTCCCTGACGGTCGCCGAGGCGGAGGAAGGCGCCTCCGTCCTCGAACGAGCCCTGCACCGCGTCTGACCGGGAGGATCCGGACCGCATGAGCAGCACCGCACGCACCCTGATCCGGGGCGGCCTCGTCATCACCGCATCCGACGAGACCCACGCCGACGTACTCACCGAGGGCGGTCGCGTCGTCGCCCTCGCCGCACACGGCTCCAGCACCGCCGAGGGCTGGACCGCCGACACGACGATCGACGCGACCGGCAAGTACGTGATCCCGGGCGGCGTCGACGCCCACACCCACATGGAGATGCCCTTCGGCGGCACCTTCGCCGCCGACTCCTTCGAATCCGGCACCCGGGCCGCCGCCTGGGGCGGCACCACCACCATCGTCGACTTCGCGATCCAGACCCCCGGCCACAGCCTGCGCGAGGGCCTGGACGCCTGGCACGCGAAGGCCGACGGGAAGTGCGCGATCGACTACGCCTTCCACATGATCCTCTCCGACGTGAACGCGAAGACGCTGCGGGAGATGGACCTGCTGGTGGGGGAGGGCATCACGTCCTTCAAGCTCTTCATGGCCTACCCCGGCGTCTTCTACAGCGACGACGGCCAGATCCTGCGCGCCATGCAGCAGGCCTCGGGCAACGGCGGGCTGATCATGATGCACGCCGAGAACGGCATCGCGATCGACGTCCTGGTCGAGCAGGCGCTCGCCGCGGGGCGGACCGATCCACGCGTCCACGGCGAGGTGCGCAAGGCGCTCCTGGAGTCGGAGGCGACCCACCGTGCCATCCAGCTCGCCCGGGTCGCCGACGCTCCGCTGTACGTCGTCCACGTCTCGGCCGAGGAGGCCCTCGCGGAGATCGCGTCGGCCCGCGACAAGGGGCTGAACGTCTTCGGCGAGACCTGTCCGCAGTACCTGTTCCTGTCCACCGACAACCTCGCCGAGCCGGACTTCGAAGGGGCCAAGTACGTCTGCTCAACTCCCTTGCGCCCCAAGGAACATCAGGCGGCGCTCTGGCGAGGGCTGCGCACCAACGACCTCCAGGTGGTCTCCACCGACCACTGCCCCTTCTGCTTCACCGGCCAGAAGGAGCTGGGCCGCAGCGACTTCTCCAAGATCCCCAACGGGCTCCCGGGCGTGGAGAACCGCATGGACCTCCTCCACCAGGCCGTCGTCGACGGCCACCTCAGCCGCCGCCGCTGGATCGAGATCGCCTGCGCGACCCCGGCCCGGATGTTCGGCCTCTATCCGCAGAAGGGCACCATCACGCCGGGGGCGGACGCGGACATCGTGATCTACGACCCCGACGCCGTACAGACGATCTCCGCCGACACGCATCACATGGCCGTCGACTACTCGGCGTACGAGGGCAGGCGGGTGACCGGGCGGGTCGAGACCGTCCTGTCGCGCGGCGAAGTCGTCCTCGACGCAAGGAAGTTCACGGGCCGGGCCGGTCACGGCGCGTACACGCCACGGTCCACCTGCCAGTACCTGAGCTAGCCCGCACCGGGACCGGCCCAGTACCGGGACCGGCCCAGTACCGGGACCGGCCCAGTACCGGGGCCGGCCCACACCCGGACCTGCCCACACCGAACCAGTCAGTGCCCGCACCAGGAGGTACGCCCGTCATGCCCATGGACTTCGGCCTGGTCCTGCAGACAGATCCGCCCGCATCCGAGGTCGTCGGCCTGATGCGGCGCGCCGAGCGCAATGGCTTCCACTACGGCTGGACCTTCGACTCCGCCGTGCTGTGGCAGGAGCCGTTCGTCATCTACAGCCGCATTCTGGAGCACACCGAGCAGCTGATCGTCGGGCCGATGGTGACCAACCCCGGGACCAGGACCTGGGAGGTCACCGCCTCCACCTTCGCCACCCTCAACGACATGTACGGCAACCGCACCGTCTGCGGCATCGGCCGCGGCGACTCCGCGATGCGGGTGGCCGGACGCAAGCCGAACACCCTCGCCCGGCTCGGCGACGCCATCGACACCATCCGCGACCTCGCCGAGGGGAGGGAGGCGGAGGTGGACGGACAGTCGGTGCGGCTGCCGTGGGTGACGGACGGTCGACTCCCGGTGTGGATGGCCGCGTACGGCCCCAAGGCGCTCGCTCTCGCGGGGGAGAAGGCGGACGGATTCATCCTGCAGCTCGCCGATCCGTTCCTCACGGAGTGGATGATCCGGGCGGTACGTGACGCCGCTTCCGCCGCCGGGCGCGATCCGGCGGCGGTGAAGATCTGCGTGGCCGCACCGGCGTACGTCGGGGACGACCTCGCCCACGCCCGGGACCAGTGCCGGTGGTTCGGCGGGATGGTCGGCAACCACGTCGCGGACCTCGTGGCGAAGTACGGGGCGCACTCCGGCCTCGTACCGCCGGCGCTCACCTCGTACATCGAGGCCAGGCAGGGGTACGACTACGCGCACCACGGGCGGGCCGGGAACCCGGACACCGCCTTCGTGCCGGACGAGATCGTCGACCGGTTCTGTCTGCTGGGGCCGGTGGAGGCGCACATCGAGAAGCTGCGGGCGCTGCGGGAGCTGGGGGTCGACCAGTTCGCCCTCTATGCCATGCACGACGCGCGGGAGGCGGTCATCGACGCGTACGGCGAGTCGGTCATTCCCGCCCTCGCGGCCTCCTCCTAGCGCCTTGAGGGCCCCGGGCCCGACGGACCTACCTCCTACTCGGGTTCCGGCAGCGGTTCGCCCGTCTCCAGGAGCGTCTTGAGGCTGGACAGGAGCGGCGGCCAGCCGTCGCGGATCATGGCGAGCGTGAGGCTGCCCTCGTCGAAACCGTCGTGGACGACGGTCAGCCGGGTCACGGTCGGTCCGGCCGGTTCGATCTCGTACGTCACCTTCGACCGCGACTCGGCGGCCAGCCGCGCGTGCAGCTCCTCGTCCATGCCGACGGTCTCGGCGAAGGCCCGGGTGAAGGTGTGCCAGGTGTAGGAGAGCCTGCGGCCCGGTTCGGCGGCGAGCACCACCTGCTCCGGGTCGGCTTCGCCGAGGCCCATTCCCTGCCAGACCACCGTCGACCCGGCCTGCCAGTCCGATGCGAAGGTCAGGCCCCAGTAGCGGCTGGTGGCCGCCGGGTCGGTCAGGGCCTGCCAGATCTGGTCGGGGGTGGACCGGACGTACGTGGTGTAGTCGAAGGCGGTCGTGCGGTCCAGGTCGGGGCTCGCGTCGCCCGATTCCGTGTCCGTGTCCGGGTCCGCGCCCGTGCTGGGGTTCGTCTCTGCGTCCGTGTCCGGGGCCGTGGAATCCATGCGGCCATTCTCCGGGGCCGGGGGAGGATCGGCGAGGCGGGAGACGGGTGGCGGGAGGGGCGAGCCGGGCGGCGGGAGGTGGGGACCGGAGCGGGCGTCCCCTGTTTCCCCGCCTTCGCTACCGCTCCGCCGACCGCAGCTTCCGCCACACCGCCTTCGCCGCGTTGTGCCCCGACATCCCGTGCACCCCCGGCCCCGGCGGCGTCGCCGACGAGCACAGGAACACCGCCGGGTGCTTCGTCCCGTACGGGAACAGCGACAGCTTCGGGCGGAGCAGCACCTGGAGGCCGGAGAACGCACCGCAGGCGATGTCGCCGCCCACGTAGTTCGCGTTGTGCGCGGCCAGCTCCGGCGGGCCGGCCGTCGCACGGGCCAGCACGCGGTCGCGGAAGCCAGGTGCGAACCGCTCGATCTGCCGCTCGACCGCGTCCGTCAGGTCGCCCTGCCAGGCGTGCGGCACGTGGCCGTACGCCCAGAACACGTGCTTGCCCTCCGGGGCCCGGGTCGGGTCCGTCACGCTCGGCTGTGCCGTGATCAGGAAGGGGGTCTCGGGGGCGGTGCCGCCCGAAGCCTGCCGCAGGGCCTTGCCGATCTCGCCCTTGGTGGCACCGACCTGCACCGTCCCGGCCCGGCGGGCCTCCTCGGCGGTCCACGGGACCGGGCCGTCCAGCGCGTAGTCGATCTTGAAGACGCTGGCGCCGTAACGGTAGTTCTCGTACGCGTTCCCCAGCCGGGCGATCCGGGCGAGCGCCGTCGGCGAGGTGTCGAAGATGTACGCGCGAGCGGGCGGCAGGTCGTCGAGGCGCTTCACCTCGAAACCGGTGTGGACGACTCCGCCGAGGTCCCGGAGGTATCCGGTGAGCGCGTCCGGGATGGCCTGTGAGCCGCCGCGCGGCGCCGGCCAGCCGTTCTCGTGCGCGGCCAGCGCGAACATCAGGCCGACCGCACCCGTCGCGAACCCGCTCAGCGGTGCGATGACGTGCGCCACCAGACCCGCGATCAGCGCCTTCGCCTTCTCGTCGCGGAAGCGCTGCATCAGCCATGTCGACGGCGGCAGCCCCGCGAGCCCGAACCTGCCCAGCGTCACCGGGTGGCGCGGCAGCGCGGTCAGCGGCAGCGACATGAAGTCCCGGGAGAGCGTGTCCCACCTCCCGAGGTACGGGGCGACCAGCCGGCGGTACGCACCCGCGTCACGCGAACCGAACGACGCGGCCGTCTCCGCGACCGACCGGGACAGCACCGCCGCCGTGCCGTCGTCCCACGGGTGCGCCATCGGCAGCTCCGGGTGCAGCCACTCCAGTCCGTACCGCTCCAGGGGCATCGTCTTGAACACCGGTGAGCCGACGCCCAGCGGGTGCACCGCCGAGCACGGGTCGTGCCGGAAGCCGGGCAGGGTCAGCTCGGCGGTGCGCGCCCCGCCGCCGACGGTGTCCTGCGCCTCGAAGACCTCCACCGAGAAGCCGCGCCGGGCCAGCTCGACGGCGGCGGTCAGTCCGTTGGGCCCCGCTCCCACGACGACTGCATCAAGCATCGGCGACACCTTGGACTCCTCACGCCACGGCACTTCAGAGCCCCAGGGTATTCCCGTGCACCGACAGCCCTGCCGGGGGTAGGCTCCGGCGCCGTGAACAGCCGCATCGACGCCGCCACGGACACCGCTGTCGGCACCACCGTCGCCACCATGGCCGAACGCCTTGCCGCCGTCCCCGGCGTGCACGCCGTGGCCCTCGGCGGCAGCCGTGCCAGGGGAACCCACCGCCCGGACTCCGACTGGGACCTGGGGGTGTACTACCGGGGCGAGCCCGACGTCGTCCGACTCGCCTCCCTCGCAGCCGAGTTCACCGGGCAGCCGGTGGAGGTGGCCGGGCCGGGCGGCTGGGGGCCGTGGGTGGACGGCGGGGCGTGGCTGTCCGTCGAGGGAACGGCGGTCGACTGGATCCTGCGCGACCTCGACCGCGTCGAGGGCGTGTGGGAGGACTGCCGGGCGGGTCGCTTCGAGGTCGGCGTGCAGGCCGGGCACCCGCTGGGCTTCTGGTCGCCCGCGTATGCGGGAGAGGTCGCGCTGTGCCGGGTACTGGCCGACCCTTCGGGCGGGCTGACGGCACTGCGGGCCGCCGCGCAGCACTATCCGGACGCCCTGCGCGACGCGCTGATCGGGGCGGCGTGGGAGGCGGACTTCTCGGTCGCCGCCGCCCGCAAGTCGGCGGCGGGCGAGGACGTACTGCACGTCTCGCTGTGCCTCTCGCGGGCCTTCGGCGTCCTGGCGCAGGCGATGCTGGCGCACGGCCGGGTGTGGTGCGTGAACGAGAAGGGCGCACTGGCCGCAGCGGCCCAAGTCGCCTGCGCACCGGCCGACTTCGCCGGACGGGCGACGCGGGCGCTGCGCGGGCTGGACGGGGAGGCGGTGCGGGCGGCGGGCGCGTTGGTGGACGAGGTGCGCGAGCGGATGGAGACCGCGCACCCACTGACCTGATCCTGCGACAACCCGGCTCATGCGACCAGGCTCATGCGACCAGGCTCAAGCGATCCGGGTCGTGCGATCCGGGCCGGGCGATCCGGTCCAGGCAATTCGGCCCGGGCGATCCGGGTCATGCGATCCGGTCCAGGCGATCCGGCCCAGGCAATCCGGCCCAGGCAATCCGGCCCAGGCAATCCGGGCCGGATCCGCCCCGCTCCTGGCCGACTCGGGCTCGCTCCGTCCGTCGCTCAGCCCTTCGCCAGCAGCCCCCGCACCCGTTCCGCCGTCGCCGTGTCCCTGGCCGCGGTGAAGGGCATCGCGTTGCCCCCCGTGATCCGGTAGCGCTCGCCCGTGCGCGTACGGTCCGTGCCGCCCGCCTCCTCCACCAGGAGCAGGCCCGCCGCGTGGTCCCAGGCCAGCTCCCAGGAGAACGCCACCGACTCCAGCTCGCCCCTGGCCACCGCCAGGTACTCCAGACCCGCCGACCCGCACGGCCGGGGCTCGACCCCGTCCACCGACAGCGCCAGCAGGGCCCGCTTCTCCTCCGGAGTCGTGTAGTCCGGGTTCGAGATCGCCACCCGGAGCGGGCTGCCGGGTGCGGGGGAGCCGGACCGGAGCGGCTCGCCGTTCAGCGTGGCGCCCCGGCCCCGCACCGCGACGGCCATCTCGTCCAGTGCCGGGGCGTACGTCCACGAGGCCAGCAGCTCGCCGTCCACCGCCAGCGCCACCAGCGTGCAGAACCCCGGCTCGCCGTGCACGAACTGCCGCGTCCCGTCGACCGGATCGACGATCCACACCGGCGCCGTGCCCCGTATCGCCTCGTACGCAGCAGGATCCGCGTGGACCGCTTCCTCGCCGACCACCACCGAGCCGGGCAGCAGGCGCGTGAGTGAGGCCGTCAGGTGCTCCTCGGCACCCCGGTCCGCGACCGTCACCAGGTCGTAGGGGCCGTTCTTCTCCAGCACCTCGTGCGCGGCGAGCTGCTGGTAGCGCGGCATGATCTCGTCGGCGGCGGCCCGGCGGACGGCCTCCTCCACAGCGGCGACAAGCGAGTTATCGATCATGCCGTCCAGCAAAGCACGCGGCACTGACAACGCGCTGTGAACGGGACGCGACGAGATGCGTACGGGCATCCCGCGGAAGGCCGGGAACGGGAGGAATGTCCCGGCTCGGGATAGCGTTGTCGCAGGTCACAACCACCCCTGCGGGTGCCTGATGGAGGCGGAACACGGTGCACGGTGAATACAAGGTTCCCGGCGGAAAGCTCGTCGTCGTGGATCTCGACGTCGAGACCGACACGGCGGCCGCAGCGGATGCTGCGGGCGCGATCGGCGGCGTCCTGCGCGACGTCCGGGTGGCGGGGGACTTCTTCCTGGAGCCCGACGAGGCCATCCTCGCCATCAACCGTGCCCTGGAGGGCGCACCGGCAGACACCGACGCCGCAGGTCTGGCCGCCCGGGTGGAGGCCGCCCTCCCCGAGGGCACGGTGATGTTCGGCCTCACCGCCGAGGGCATCGCGATCGCGGTCCGCCGCGCCCTCGCGCACGCCACGGACTGGACGGACTACGACTGGCAGCTCATCCACGAGGCCCCGCAGTCCCCCGCCCTGCACATGGCGCTCGACGAGGTGATCACCGCCGAGGTCGCGGCCGGCCGCCGCCCGCCGACGCTGCGGGTGTGGGAGTGGGGCGCCCCCGCCGTCGTCATCGGCAGCTTCCAGTCGCTGCGCAACGAGGTCGATCCACAGGGCGCGGCCCGGCACGGGATCGAGGTCGTGCGCAGGATCAGCGGTGGGGGCGCGATGTTCATCGAGCCGGGGAACACCATCACGTACTCGCTGTCCGTGCCGACCGCTCTCGTCCAGGGCCTCTCCTTCGCGGACAGCTACGCCTACCTCGACGACTGGGTGCTGGGCGCCCTCGGAGACATGGGCGTCAAGGCCTGGTACCAGCCCCTCAACGACATCGCCACGGACGCCGGGAAGATCGCGGGCGCCGCCCAGAAGCGCATGGTCGGTGACTCGGGCGGGGCGGTCCTGCACCACGTGACGATGGCGTACGACATCGACGCGGACAAGATGACGGAGGTGCTCCGGATCGGCAAGGAGAAGCTGTCCGACAAGGGCACGAAGAGCGCGAAGAAGCGGGTCGACCCACTGCGCCGGCAGACGGGGCTGGCGCGGGAAGCGGTCATCGAGCGGATGATCGAGTCGTTCCGGGGGCGGTACGGGCTGGAGAAGGGCTCGGTGTCGGACGACGAGATGGGGCGGGCGCGGGAGCTGGCGGAGGGGAAGTTCGGGACGGGGGAGTGGACGGCGCGAGTGCCGTAGCCGCTTGGGGTGGCGAGAGACGGTGGGGTCGGTGGGGGTGCTGGTTGTAGGTGCCTGCGGAGTGTTGGGGGCTGAGGTTCGGGGCTGCGCCCCGTGCCCCGCTGCGCCGTGCGTCCTCAAACGCCGGACGGGCTGGGTGGTGAGTGCCGGACGGGCTGGGTGTGGGTCGCCGAAATGGTGCGCGGTGGTCGGAGCGGACCCGGCAGGATGCTCTCATGGCTCTCTCCACCCCAGTGATCACCCTCGTTCGCGGCGACATCACCGACCAGCAGGTCGACGTCATCGTCAACGCCGCCAATTCCAGCCTCCTCGGTGGCGGCGGTGTCGACGGCGCGATCCACCGTCGCGGTGGCGGCAGCATCCTCACCGACTGCCGCAAGCTGCGCGCCTCGCACTACGGGCGCGGGCTGCCGACCGGCAAGGCCGTCGTCACCACCGCGGGGAAGCTGCAGGCGCAGTACGTCGTGCACACGGTCGGGCCCGTCCATCAGCCGGGCCTGGCCGGTGAGGCCGAGCGTGCGCAGGCCGAGCTGCTTGCCTCCTGCTATCGCGAATCCATGCGCCTGGCACGGGAGTTGGGGGCCACGAGCATCGCCTTTCCCGCCATCTCCACCGGGGTCTACCGGTGGCCGTTGGCCGACGGCGCGCGGGTGGCGGTCCGTACCGTACGGGAATCGGCGCAGGCTCCGCTCCTCGACGTGCGGTTCGTACTGTTCGACGATGCCGCCTTCGCGCATTTCGAGCAGGCGCTGGTCGCCGCAGGCTGATGTCGGATTTCCGCCAGCCGGACGGGGGCGGGTGCCCGATGCTGGAGGCATGTCACTCACTCCGGCAGCGCAGGACACACAGGAATCGCACGGCATGCACAGCATGCGTGGCGCGCAGGGCGCCCGTGCCATGCACACCGACACCGAGCGGTGCGTACGCGCCGTGCAGTCCAAGGACGCGCGCTTCGACGGATGGGTGTTCACCGCCGTCACGACCACCCGGATCTACTGCCGGCCCAGCTGTCCCGTCGTCCCGCCCAAGCCGCAGAACATGACGTTCTACCCGAGCGCCGCCGCCTGCCAGCAGGCCGGGTTCCGGGCCTGCAAGCGGTGCCGCCCCGACACCAGCCCCGGCTCCCCCGAGTGGAACGCCCGCGCCGACTCCGTCGCCCGCGCCATGCGCCTCATCCGGGACGGCGTCGTCGACCGGGAAGGCGTGCCGGGACTTGCGGCCCGGCTCGGATACTCGACCCGGCAGGTCGAGCGGCAGCTGCGCGCCGAGCTGGGGGCCGGGCCGCTCGCCCTGGCCCGCGCCCAGCGCGCCCAGACCGCACGGCTGCTCATCGAGACGACATCGCTGCCGATGGCGGACATCACCTTCGCGGCGGGCTTCTCGTCCGTACGCAGCTTCAACGAGACGGTGCGGGAAGTCTTCGGCCTCGCCCCCGGGGAGCTGCGCGCCCGCGGACGCAAGGGGGACGTGCAGGCCCCCGGAGTGATCAGCCTGCGGCTGCCGTTCCGCGCCCCGCTCCACCCCGACAACCTCTTCGGCCACCTCGCCGCGACCGCCGTCCCCGGGGTCGAGGAGTGGCGGGACGGGGCCTACCGCCGCACCCTCCAACTTCCTTACGGACACGGCATCGTGGCGCTCTCCCCGCGCCCCGACCACATCGCCTGTCGGCTCTCCCTCACCGACCTGCGCGACCTCACGCACGCCATCAGCCGCTGCCGCTGGCTGCTCGACCTGGACGCCGACCCGGTCGCCGTCGACGAGCGGCTGAGCGCCGACCCCCTGCTCGCGCCGCTGGTGGCAAGGGCGCCGGGGCGACGGGTGCCGCGCACCACCGACGCCGCCGAGTTCGCCGTACGGGCTGTGCTCGGCCAGCAGGTGTCGACGGCAGCCGCCCGTACGCACGCGGCACGGCTCGTCACCGCGCACGGCGTGCCGATCGACGACCCGGCCGGCGGGCTCACCCACCTCTTCCCGGCCCCCGAGGCGCTCGCCGGTCTCGACCCCGAATCCCTCGCCCTGCCGCGCAGCCGCCGCACCACGCTCACCACCCTCGTCGCCGCCCTCGCCGACGGCTCCCTCACCCTCGACGTCGACAGCGACTGGGACCTGGCCCGTGCCCAGCTCCTCGAACTGCCGGGGTTCGGCCCCTGGACCACCGAGGTCATCGCGATGCGCGCCCTCGGAGACCCGGACGCCTTCCTCCCCTCCGACCTCGGAATCCGGCGCGCCGCACAGGAGTTGGGACTTCCGCACACCCCGGCCGCGCTCACCGCGCGTGCCGCCGCGTGGCGGCCCTGGCGGGCGTACGCCGTGCAGTATCTGTGGGCGACCGACTCCCACCCCATCAACCACCTCCCGAAGTGATGGAGTTGAGCCACATCATGACCGCACCGCTCAAGCAGCACACCCTCATGGAGAGCCCGTTCGGGCCACTCACCCTCGTCGCCACCAACGGCGTACTCTCCGCCGTCTACATGGTCAACCACCGCCACCAGCCGCCCGAGGAGACCTTCGGCGACCGCGACCCGGAGTCGTTCCCCGAGGTGATCGACCAGCTGAACGCCTACTTCGACGGCGAGTTGAAGGAATTCACCCTCCCCATCCACCTGGAGGGCACGCCCTTCCAGCGCACCGTCTGGGCCGAACTCCTCAAGATTCCGTACGGCGAGACCCGCTCGTACGGCGAACTCGCCCAGGCCCTCGGCAAGCCGGGCGCGTCACGGGCCGTCGGCCTCGCCAACGGCAAGAACCCGATCAGCATCGTCGTCCCCTGCCACCGCGTCATCGGCTCCGGCGGCAGCCTCACCGGCTACGGCGGCGGCCTGGACCGCAAGCAGCACCTGCTCGCCCTGGAACGCGGCGAGTCCGCGCAGGAGGGCCTGCTCTTCTAGGCCGATCCCCCGGGTCTCTCGCGTCCCTCGGCCCCCTCGCGCGGCTCTCCCTCAGGCCAAACCCTCCAGCAGCGCGGGCAGCGCCGTCCCGATCGGCTCCCGCACCACCTCGTCCGCCAGCGCGTCGTACGGCGTCGGCTCCGCATTGACGATCACCAGCCGCGCCCCGTGCTCGGCGGCCAGCCCGGCCAGCGACGCGGCGGGGTGCACCGCCAGGCTCGTCCCGACCGCCACGAACACCTCGCACGCCTTGGTCACGGCCAGCGCCTCGCCCAGCACCATCGGGTCCAGCGACTCCCCGAACATCACCGTCGCCGACTTCAGGATCCCGCCGCACGCCAGACACGGCGGGTCCGCCTCGCCCGCTTCCACCCGGGCGAGGGCCTCGTCCATCGAGGAGCGGACCTTGCAGCGGGTGCAGGCCACCGCCCGCGCCGTACCGTGCAGTTCGATCACTTTGCGGTCCGGCATGCCGCCCAGCTGGTGCAGTCCGTCCACGTTCTGCGTGATCACCCGGACCGCGAAGCCGTCCCGCCGGTCCAGCTCGGCGACCGCACGGTGCGCGGCGTTGGGCACGGCGTCCAGGGCCGTCCGCTCCCGGCGCATCAGCCACGACCTGCGGCGGATCTCCGGATCGGCCATGTAGTAGCTGTACGTGACGAGCTTCTCGGCCTCGGGATCGCGCCGCCACAGCCCGTTCGGGCCCCGGTAGTCGGGGATGCCGGAATCGGTCGAGACACCGGCACCGCTGAGGATCGCGACAAGAGTCATGGGCGGAGGTTACGCATCCGGGCGCGGCCGACGCGACGTCTTTTGCAGGTCGGCCACCTGCACGCGGCTGTGCAGCGGCCCGGGAACCCGGTGCATCGTCAGGACGGGCCTTCCGCCTGGGAGTTCACCAGTTGATCAGCGGTCTCCGTCCGGTAGTAGAGCACCGACCGCCCCGCTCTCCTGCGTCGTACCAGACGGGCGTCGAGCAGGACCTTCAGGTGGCGGCCCACCGAGCCCAGTGCGAGACCGGTCATCGCGACCAGCTGGGAAGTGCTCTTCGGGGAGTCCAGGAGGACGAGAATGCCCGCCCGGCCCCGGCCGACGAGTGCGCCCAGGGCCTCCGGGGCGGGTGGCCGGCCGGGTTCGGCCAAGGAGCCCGCGCACGGGTACACCACGGCGAACCGGTGTGGGCCCTCCCAGGACACCCAGCTCGTGGCGAAGCTGACCGGGACGAAGAGAAGCTGCGCCCCGGAGGCCTCGCGCGGAGGGAAGTCCTGGGTGTTGATCTGCAGCCGGTCGCCGCCCAGCCAGCGCATTCCCGGCCGCATGGCGTCCAGCGCCGCCACCCAGCCGCCCCGGCTCAACTGTGCGGTGCGCGCCACGATGTCGGCCTCCAGGACCCGGCGGCGGCTCGGCCACCGGGGGAGTACGGTCCGCTGCCACACCCAGTCGAGGAGGTCGGCGGTGCGTTCCGCGAGGTCGGTGCGGCGCAGGGCGGGGGGCGGCGGACCGTCGAGCGCGACCGTCAGATCCGCGAGCACCGAATCGGCGGGAGTGGCGCGGACCCGCGCCAGCTCCTGCGCGAAGGTCTGCTCGCCGTCACCGGCCGGGGTGGGGGTGATGAAGTCCGCGTTCCAGGTCGGGCGGAACGCCGCCTCCAGGAGGAGGGGCGTCAGCGGGTCATCGGCGAGCCTGCCCCGGTAGGCGGGGAGGTGGGCGTCGAGCCAGGCACGCTCACCGGGATGCGAGACGGGGGCGTGCCGCTGGAGCATCTTGAGGCTCGAAATCGCCTCGCTCAGAGGGGAGATGACGAACCGTCCACCCGCGAGCGTGTCCGCGTCCACCTGCCACCAGCCCATCGGCCCACCGCCCTTCCGAAGATTGTTTCGCACTGGTGCGAAACAGTAACGCCGCCCCCCAGGGGACTCCGACACTCCCCTCATGCGCACCTACCGCGAACTGTTCCGACAGCCGGAGTTCACCCCGCTCTTCCTGACCGTCTCCATGAAGTCCGCGGCGCAGACCGTCACCGGCCTCGCCCTCGGCATCCTGATCTTCGAATCGACCGGTTCGCCGCTGCTGTCCTCCCTCGCCATGTTCGGGCCCTCGCTCGCGCAGCTCGTCGGCGCCGGCACCCTCCTGTCCGCCGCCGACCGGCTGCCGCCGCGTGCCGCGCTCGCGGGCCTGGGCGTGCTCTTCGGCCTGGCCACCGCCGTCCAGGCGATCCCGGGACTACCGGTGGGAGCATCCTTCGCGGTCCTGCTGACGCTGGGCGTCCTCGCGTCGCTCGGCGGGGGAGTGACGTACGGACTCCTCAACGAAATCCTCGTCCGGGACGGCTTCCTGATCGGCCGCTCCGTGATGAACATGTCCAACGGTGTGATGCAGATCTGCGGATTCGCCGTCGGCGGACTCCTGGTCAACCTCATGTCGCCGCAGGGTGCGCTGCTCGTCGGCGCCGCCCTCTACTTCGCGTCGGCGGGGTGTGCGCGGTTCGGGCTGACGCGCAGGCCGCCGCGGGCGAGCGGGCGGGCCTCGGTGGCCGAGACCTGGCGGACCAACGCACTGCTCTGGTCGTCGAAGCCGCGCCGGTACGTCTACCTCATGCTGTGCGTGCCGAACGGGCTGATCGTGGGCTGCGAGTCCCTGTACGTGCCGTACGAGCCCGGGCAGGCGGGGCTGCTGTTCGCCTTCGCGGCGTGCGGGATGCTGATCGGGGACACGGTGGTGGGGCGGTTCGTGCCGGCCCGGTGGCGGGCCAGGGGCGGGCCCGCGCTGCGGCTGCTGCTGGCCGCTCCGTACCTTGTGTTCTTCCTGCGTCCTTCGCTGCCGGTGGCCCTGGGCGTGGTGCTGGTGGCGTCCGTCGGCTTCGCGGCGACGCTGATGCTCCAGGAGCGGCTCATGGCGCTGACGCCGGACAGCCTGAGCGGGCACGCGCTGGGGCTGCACACGTCGGGCATGCTGGCGATGCAGGGGGTGGGGGCGGGGCTGGCGGGCGGGGTCGCCCAGTTCACTTCGCCGGGGGTGGCGATGGGGGTGATGGCGGGGGTTTCGGTGGTGGTCACGTTGGGGTTGGAGCGGGGGGTTCGGGCTCAGGTGCGGGTCTCGGCCTCGGGCCCGGCTCCGGCCTCGGCTCCGGCCTCGGGCCCGGCTCCGGCCTCGGGCCCGGCTCCGGCCTCGGGCCTGGGTCAGGCCCTGGCCTCGGACCCGGCGCAGGGCCCGGCCCCGGGACCGGAACAGGCGGCGGCGCCTGGTGGCACCGGGTGAGCGGGTGCGGTGCGGGTGCGTGGGCCGCCTCGCGGGATGGCCCCTCCTCGCCCCTTCACCGCTGTGACATTTGCGGTTCCGCCGCGGGGCGCTCGCCGCGGGGCGGGGACGGTTCACGGCTCGTGCCGGTGGGGGCTGGGGTTCGGGGCTGCGCCCCGTGCACGGCTGCGCCGCGCGTCCTCAAACGCCGGACGGGCTGAGGCGTGCCGGGTGGGCTGAGGGGTGCCGGAGGGGCTGAGGGGTGCCGGGCGGGCTTGGTCACGCGCCGGGGGGGTGCCCCTATGACTTTGGTCAAGGGGTTGGGGCGGGTTGGGGGTCGTAGAAGGTGCCGTCGCGGAGCATGGCGAACAGGACGTCGGCCC
>NZ_JBSGZD010000045.1:0-39483 GCF_053610825.1 Streptomyces sp. NPDC054863
CGCCGGCTCAGTCGCTGAGGCGCTCGCCCGTCTTCGTCGAGAAGACGTGCATCTCACCCGGGCGCGGGACGACGTGCAGTTCGGTGCCCTTGTCCGGGACGGCGCGGCCGTTGACCCGGACCACGAGGTCCTTGTGCTCGCCGCCGACCTCGGCGGAGCCGTAGACGTACCCGTCGGCGCCGAGTTCCTCGACGACGTTCACGGAGACGGCCAGGCCGGCCGGGGCGTCGCTGGTGTCCTTCGACAGCGACTTCGCGGCCTCGCCGCCACCGAGCTCGACGATGTCGAAGTGCTCGGGGCGCACGCCGACGGTGACGGTGGTGTCGCCCTTGTCGGCGGCGGCGGACAGGGCGGCGCGGGAGACCGGCACCACGCTGTTGCCGAACTTCACGCCGCCGTCGGTGATCGGGACCTCGACCAGGTTCATGGCGGGGGAGCCGATGAAGCCGGCCACGAAGAGGTTGTTGGGGCGGTCGTACATGTTGCGCGGCGAGTCGACCTGCTGCAGCAGGCCGTCCTTCAGCACGGCCACCCGGTCGCCCATGGTCATGGCCTCGACCTGGTCGTGGGTGACGTACACCGTGGTGATGCCGAGGCGGCGCTGGAGCGAGGCGATCTGCGTACGGGTCGAGACGCGGAGCTTGGCGTCGAGGTTCGACAGCGGCTCGTCCATGAGGAAGACCTGCGGCTCACGGACGATGGCGCGGCCCATCGCGACGCGCTGGCGCTGACCGCCGGAGAGCGCCTTCGGCTTGCGGTCGAGGTACTCGGAGAGGTCGAGGATCTTCGCGGCCTCTTCGACCTTCTTGCGGATCTCCGCCTTGTTCACGCCGGCGATCTTGAGCGCGAAGCCCATGTTGTCGGCGACGGACATGTGCGGGTAGAGCGCGTAGTTCTGGAACACCATGGCGATGTCCCGGTCCTTCGGCGGCAGGTGCGTGACGTCGCGGTCGCCGATGCGGATGGCGCCGCCGTTGACGTCCTCAAGACCCGCGAGCATGCGCAGGGAGGTCGACTTGCCGCAGCCGGAGGGACCGACGAGGACGAGGAACTCGCCGTCCTCGATGTCGATCTCCAGCTGGTCGACGGCGGGCTTGGTGGAGCCCGGGTAGATCCGGGTGGCCTTGTCGAACGTGACTGTTGCCATGGTGATCTTGCCCTTCTACCGGCAGGAACGTGCCGGACGATCCGAGTGGAAGGAGAATGGGTCTAGTCCAGTGGGCGGACTGTTCCGTGACGCTACCCGGGGACGGGGGATCTGTCAGTACTCCTGACCTGTGAAATCCACTGTCCCTGCCAGGGTGCGGTCCGGTTAGACTGCTCGGGCAGCGCCTCCTTAGCTCAGCTGGCCAGAGCAACGCACTTGTAATGCGTAGGTCATCGGTTCGAATCCGATAGGGGGCTCCAGAGCGAAGCCACAGGGCCCCGGGCGATTCGAGCGGGGCCCTGTGCTGTACGTTCCGCTCACGCCAAGGGGGGACACCTGGCGTTGCCGCGGCAGCATGATGCCGCCCACTCACCACCAGGACGATGCATGCGAAGACTCATCGCTGTCGGGGGAACGGTGGCCCTGCTGGCCACCACGGGGATATCGCTGGCGGGGCCCGCGGCCGCCGCCGACGACGGTTTCTCGTTCGACTTCCACCGCCCGGAGATCAACCTCAAGCCCGGCGAGGGGTGGGCCGAGATCGGGATCGGGTCCTTCTCCGGCGACTCGCCCGACGGCACCTATGTGTTCGCGCTGAGCGGCAGGCCGCTCGACGACCCGACGTGGGCGGGCGGCGGACTGCCCGCAGGGCTCACGGCCGAGACGGACGAGGAGTGCAAGGCGTCGGCGACAGTCAAGGGCGTCTACCTCTGCCGGGCCGACTCCGACCAGCCGTTCGCCGCGCCGCGGGTGTTCGCGGCGAAGACCACCGCGCACGACACGAAGCTGCACTACGGCCTGGTGTACGTGGCGCGCGGGGCCGACCTCGACGCCGGGGTGAAGGACGCCCAGCTCGCGGCCACGAAGCCGGTCGACGGCACGCACGCGGTGCGTACGGTCACGGTGAAGTCGGCGGAGCACGTCGCGCAGAACACCATGAAGTTCGACGTCCCGGACCTTCCGGCGACCGGTTCCGTCACGCAGAGCGTCGCCCTGCACGCGGTGGACAAGGGCCTGCTGAAGGTCACCTTCGCCTCCTCGGCGGGGCAGCGGCGCTGGAGGGCGGAGGAGGTGACGGCGCAGATCACCTCCGCGGCGGGCGGTCCAGGGACGGCCTGCAACCACACCATCGGTTCGCTGGCCGAGGGCGGCATCGACTGCGAGGTCGAGAAGCCGGGCGACTACACGGTCACCTACGCCCTCCAGGGCGGCAAGGACCTGGCCGCGTGGAAGGTCGACGTCAACGCCACGTACGAGGTCTACAACTTCGGCACCGGCAACCCGGAGGCGGCCGGGCACTTCGGTGTGCGGAGCAGCCTTCCGGTCCGCGAGCGGCACAGCCTCCTCGCCCGGAAGCCGGACGGGAGCGTCACGGTCTACCGGGGCTCCGGCCGGGCGCCCCAGGTGTTCAGGGCACCGGACTGGACGATCGGGGGCTGGGAGGGCTACACCGCGCTCGCCAAGCTGGGACCGCTCGCCGAGGCCGGCACGGGCAACGGGGTGGTGGCGCGGGACGCCGCCGGGGTCCTGTGGTCGTACGGCGTGCACGACACCATGGACGTCGTCAACGACCCGATGAAGGTCGGCGGCGGCTGGAACGCGTACAACGCGCTCGCCGGTATCGGCGACGGGACCGGGGACGGCAAGAACGACCTCGTGGCGCGGAACGCGGCCGGGACGCTCTACTTCTACGAGGGCACCGGCAAGCAGTCCGCCCCGTTCAAGCCGAAGGCCGAGATCGGCGGGGGCTGGCAGGCGTACGACTCGCTGACCGGGCTCGGGGACGCCACGGGTGACGGCAAGGGCGACCTGGTCGCCAGGGACAAGGCCGGGGTGCTGTGGTTCTACGAGGGGACGGGCCGGGCCGCCGCTCCGTTCAAGCCGAAGGTCCAGATCGGTGGGGGCTGGCAGGGGTTCTCGGCCCTGTCCGGCACCGGTGACCTGAACGACGACGGCCGGTCGGACCTGGTCGCCAGGGACAGGGCCGGGGTGCTGTGGTTCTACGAGGGGGCGGGGAAGCCCGCTGCTCCGTTCAAGGCGAAGGTCAGGGTCGGGGCGGGATGGAACGCCTTCAACTCCCTTGTCTAGGTAGGTAGGTGGTGAGCGAGGGGCCCGGACCGGGGTGAAGGGGTCCGGGCCTCTCGTGCGTCCGGGTCCGCCGTGCGTCCGGGCCTCTCGTGCGTCCGGGGCCTTCGTCGTTGCCCGGCGCGGGCGGGGCTCAGTGGCGGCCCGCGATGCGGTCGGCGAGCTTGGCGATGGGGTGGGTGTCCGGGGTGCGGCCGGAGAGTTCGCGGCGGTCGGCCTCCCGGT
Organism: Streptomyces sp. NPDC054863; assembly: GCF_053610825.1. Taxonomy (NCBI): domain Bacteria; kingdom Bacillati; phylum Actinomycetota; class Actinomycetes; order Kitasatosporales; family Streptomycetaceae; genus Streptomyces; species Streptomyces sp. NPDC054863. The sequence goes on from NZ_JBSGZD010000045.1 coordinate 3,458, forward strand.
AGGCGGCGTACATGCCCTGGACGCCGAGCCAGCGCAAGGGTTCGGGCTCCCACTTGCGGACGCGGTGGTTGACCCAGGGGAGGGCCGTGAGGTCGGTTCCGCCGCCCTGGCCCGAGTCCTGGAGGAAGAGGTCGCGCAGCGTGCGGGCGGCCAGGTTGGTGGTGGCGACGCCGGAGCCGACGTAGCCGCCGGCCCAGCCCAGGCCGGTGCTGCGGTCGAGGGTGACGGTGGCGCACCAGTCGCGGGGGACGCCGAGGACGCCCGACCAGGCGTGGGCGATGCCGGTGCCCGCGAGGGTGGGGAAGAAGCGGACGAGGATCTCGCGGAGGGCGGCGACGGTGGCGGGCTGGGTGCGGCCGTCGTTGTCGGTGCGCGAGCCGAAGCGGTAGGGGACGCCCCGGCCGCCGATGGCTATGCGGTCGTCGGCGGTGCGTTGCGCGTACATGTACGCGTGGGCCATGTCGCCGAGGTTCTCGCGGCCTTCCCAGCCGATGGTCTCCCAGAGGGCGGCGGGAAGGGGATCGGTGACGATCATGGACGAGTTCATGGGGAGCCAGTCGCGCTTCTGGCCCTTGAGGTTCGGGGTGAAGCCCTCGGTGCAGCGCAGGATGTACGGGGCTCGGACCGTGCCGTAAGGGGTGTGGGCGTGCTTCGGGGCGATCTCGGTGACCGGGGTCGACTCGTGGATCGTCACGCCGAGGGCTTCGACGGTGTCGGCGAGACCCTTGGCGAGCTTGGCCGGGTGCAGGCGGGCGCCGTGCGGGGTCCAGGTGGAGCCGACGGCTCCGGCGACCTTGACGCGGGCGGCGGTGTCGCGGGCGCCGAGGAGGATTCGGTCCTTCTCGCCGAAGGCGACTTCGGTGGCGTGGAAGGAGCGGAGACGGCTGAACTGGGCGGGGGTGTAGGCGACTTCGAGGACGCCGCCCTGGTGGATGTCGGCGTCGATGCCCTCGGCGGCGGCGGTGTCGATGACCTCGGTGACCGTGTCGTTCATGGCGTGCTGGAGACGGGTGGCGGCCTCCTGGCCGTGGAGTGCGGCGTAGCGGTCGCGGCCCGCGATGCCGTTGTAGAGCCAGCCGCCGTTGCGTCCGGAGGCCCCGTACCCGCAGAACTTGGCTTCCAGGACGGTGATGTTGAGGAAGGGGACGGCCTTCTTCAGGTAGTACGCCGTCCACAGGCCGGTGTACCCGCCGCCGACGATGCAGATGTCGGCGGTGGTGTCGCCGGGGAGGGGCTCGCGGGGGGTGGGTATGCCTTGGTCGGCGTACCAGAAGGAGATTCCTCCGTTGGCGGTGTCGGTCCTTGGCTCGCGCATGCTGACCTTCGTCCTGGGGGCGGTGTGGCTTTTTGGCTGATCAGGGGTGGTGCCGGGCTGGGACGGGACGCTAGCGGGCGGGGGCGGGGCGCGGCAATGGGCGTAGTGCAGGGTGGCAGGGGGCGGTTCTGCGCTACCTGTCGGGTGGGGAGGGGGCGGTTCTGCGCTACCTGTCGGGTGGGGAGGGGGCGGTTCTGCGCTACCTGTCGGGTGGGAAGGGGAGGTTCTGCGCGACCTGTCGGGTGTTGCGGGCGTTGGACGGGGTGTGACTGAACTTCTGTTTTTGCCGCCGCAGCCCGTGCTGCCCCATGTGCCCTCCGCATTCGAGGGGCTGAGCCTGAAGCCGGAGAGGGTGGAGCGGATCAGTGATCAGCGGTGGCTGGTGTGGGTGACCGCGGATCAGCTGGCCGGCCGGGACTGGGAAGGGGGACGCAGGGGGTTCCTCGGCGAGACCCCGGCCAACAGGGAGTTGGAGGAGGTGATCTGGCAGCGGCCCTGGGACTTCGGCGTGGTGGGGTCCTTGGTGCTGGGCTGCCGCCTGGTGCGGTGGGACCCGGCGGGTACGCGGAACCGGGGGTTCGTGCAGATCTCGGAACCCGAAGTCCTGGACGGTGTACAGCGGTTGGGCGTACTGGACCGGGTCGTCGCGCAGGAGCTGCCGGTGGAGTACCTGCGGCGCTCGGTGCTGCGGCTGGAGGTGGTGACGGGGCCCGCGGTGGACGCGGTGCGCAGGGAGCTCGACGCGGAGGACCGCAGGCGGAACGTGGCCACCGCACAGGACGAGTTGGTGCGGGATCCGAATCTGCTGCGGCTGATGCGGCAGTTCCGGGACGACGGGCAACAGTTCGTGGTGCGGCGGGGTGAGGTGCGGGAGCCGTACGGGGAGAGCATCTCGGTCGAAGAGGCGACGGTGGCCCTCGCCTGTCTGGCGCCGGGAGCGCGGCTGGCGGTGGCGCACGAGGCGGACAGCCCGCAAGGGCGGGAGCGGCTGTGGGCCGGCCGGGGCGGGGAGGCGTACGAGGCGGTGTTCAACGAGTACACGACGGCCACGGGGGTGCAGCGGGCGGTGGAGGTCGCCCGTGGCGTACGGGGCGTGCTGGGACGCATGGGCCGGGGGAGGAGCAGTCGGTACGGGCACGCCCATCTGTGGCGGGACGCACCGCAGTTGGTGGTGTGGGCGGTGGGCCGGCGGCTGCCGGTGGTGGAGCTGCACCGGGAGGGGCGCGGACCGGGCGGTGTGGACTGGGACCTGCTGCTGGACGAGCGGCTGGACCCTCTGGTGGAGGGCGTGGCGGAGGGGCTGCGGGGCGCGTACGCACGGATCCGCCCGACGGACGGGGCAAACGGTGGCGGACGCGGATCGGTGCGGAAGCAGCTGCGGTACGCGGTGGTCAAGGAGCTGGGTTTCTGGGCGGAGCTGATGGAGGCCTACGAGGGCGGAGGCGAGCAGCGCGGGCGCGGCGGCTCGGCCGATCCGGCTGGTTCGACCGATCAGGCTGGTCCGGTCGGCCGGGCTGGTCCGACCGGCCCGGCTGTCGGCCTCGGGTGAGGGGGTAGCAGGCGAGGCCGATCAGTACGGCGGAGAAGTGGCCGACGTCGGTGAAGGTGCGGCCGGTGACGAGGGGGAGGGCGTAGAAGGTGAGGACGCCGAAGAGGTAGACGTACCGCCAGGGGGTGGCGATGCGGTACGTGAGGACGGCGACGACACCGGCGAGGGCGTAACTCACGCCCACGTCGAGGGTGTTGACGGCGGAGGTGGGCGCGAGGCCGTGCCGGATCGCCCAGCCGAGGACGCCCTCGCTGAGGTACGTGGCCCCGATGTGCGCGGCGGCGAGGACGGCGAGCCAGCGGAGGGTGCCGAGCCAGCGCTCGGCGGGGGCGTGGAAGAGGGAGTAGAGGACGGCGTACAGCAGCCAGCCGCCGCCGTCGGTCCAGAAGGCGGAGGTGATGAGGACGCGGACGGGGTTCTGCGAGAGGTGATGGATGTTGGTGGACCGCTGCCGGAGGAACTCGTCGGCAAAGGTGGGGTCCAGGCGGCGCATGGCGACGGTGGTGACGAAGAGAGCGACGAGCCAGAGGTGGGTGCCGGGGGCGGAGCGGAGGTAGCGCCAGGTGGCGGGGAGGGGGGAACGGGGCATGGGGTGATTGTGGGCGTTTGGGGTGGAGTGGGGTGCTGGGCCGCGCCGGGCGCTTGGGCGCTGGGCGGGGGTGGGGTCGGGGCGGGCGCGGGGGCGTGCGGCCGTGGGAGGGTGCGCTTCGCGTGGGGGCCGCCCCCTTGCCCACCCGCCCCCAAGCTCTCCACTTCGTTCGAGCAGGGGGACCCCCGCCAAGCTCTTAAGGAGCAGGGGAGACCCCACTGCCGCCGGGGGCGGCTCCGCTGCCCAAAGGGGGCTGGGGGCGGGGAGCTGGCGGGCTGGGGGCAGGGGGTCGGTTGCGACGTACCCTCGATCGAGTTCTACGAGGCCATGGGTGCGCGTCCGCAGGACGAGTGGGACGTCTACCGGCTGACGGGCGACGCGCTCAAGCAACTCGGTGCGTAGCAGGCCGGGTTCCGGACCTTCTGCTCACGGCACGAGGACGACCTTGCCGACCGTGCCCCGGTTCTCCAGGTCGTGGTGGGCCTTGGCCGCCTCGGCGAGGGGGTAGCGCTGGACGGCGGGGCGGAGTTCGCCCGAGGCGGCCAGGGCGAGGGAGCGGGTTTCCAGGGTCCGCAGCGGGTTGTCGCCGCCGGCCCTCTGCATCATGGCCGGGCCGAGGACGCTCTCGGAGGTGATGGCCCGCTCGGCGAGTTCGGCCTCGGTGTAGGTGAGGGGCGCGCCGTCGTGCAGGCCCGCACCGGACCAGCCGAAGACGAGGTGCTTGCCGCCGGGGGCGAGGAGGTCGACGGCGGCGCGGCCGGTGTCGGCGCCGACCGAGTCGAAGACGATCGTGGCACCGCCGAGCCCGCGTCCGGCGAGGAAGGCGGTCACCTTCTCCGTCCAGTCCGGCTGCTTGTAGTCGAGGGCGAGGTCGGCGCCGTTCGCTTCGACGAGGGCGGTCTTGGCGGGGCCGCCGGCCAGGCCGATCACGGTGCCGCCCGCGTTCTTCACGTACTGCACGAGGAGCGTGCCGATGCCGCCCGCGGCGGCCGGGACGATCGCGACGGTGTCGGCGGAGATGTCGGCGAAGAGCAGGATGCCGAGGGTGGTGCGGCCGGTGCCGATCATGGCGATGGCCTCGGCGTCGTCGAGGGTGTCGGGGACGGGGTGCAGCTTGGCGGCGTCGGTGACGGCCAGCTCGGCGTAGCCACCCGGGTTCATTCCGAGGTGGGCGACCACGCGCCTGCCCAGCCAGGACGGGTCCGTGCCCTCGCCGAGTGCGTCGACGGTGCCGGCGACCTCGCGGCCGGGGACGGTGGGGAGTTCGGCGGGGGCCGGGTAGGGGCCGGTCATGCCCTGGCGCAGGGCCGTGTCCAGGAGGTGCACGCCGGACGCGGTGACGGCTATCCGGACCTGGCCGGGGCCGGGGACGGGGTCCTCGGTCTTCTCGTACGTGAGGTTCTCGGCGGGGCCGAAGGCGTGGAGGCGGATCGCGTGCATGGTCAACTCCCGTAGAGGTCGGTTGCGTTGGCCGGTCGGCCGCCGCTGGATCGGTGGGTGCCGGCTGCTCGTGGATCATCCTGTGACCTCAAGCGCTCTTGAGGTCAAGGGAGTGGAGCGGCCGGTTGAGGTGCTGTGCGCGCAGGGCCAGGGAGACGGCCTCCAGAGCGCTGTTGAAGGACACCTCGGCGAGCAGGCCGGGGGCCGCGACCTGGTCGCCCGCCAGATAGATGCCGTTGCCGCGGTCGATGGCGGGGCGGTCGCGCCAGGTCGTGCCGGGCAGGTCGAGTGCGCCGGTGCGGCCGGTGGCGAGGGCCTCGGCGCGGTGCGTGACGCGGTCGCGCCAGCCGGGGAGACCGAGGTCGAGGAGGCGTTCGGCGCGGGCGATCGCGGTGGAGCGCGATGCGCCGGGGGCGAGCGGGAGCTGGGCCTGGATCAGCTGCTCGCCGGGCGGGGCGAGGGTCGGGTCCTGGGCGGTGAACCGTTCGATCCAGCCGGGGGAGTCCAGGTCGGAGACGATGAACGCGTCGCCGCGCCGGGTGCGCAGCCCGAGGTCCAGGAGTACGGTCCGGCCGCCTGCCCAGGTGAGGGAGTCGTCGGCGAGGAGGCTGCGGGCGGCGGGCAGCGACGTCGCGACGATCACCGGGCCCCGGGCGGCGGCTTCGGCGAGTTCGGTGTCGGTGACGCGGGAGCCGGTGTCGATGCGCACACCGAGGTGACGGGCGTGCGCGACGAGCCGGTCGACCACCGAACTCCAGCCGCCCACCGGGTACTTGGCCTCCGGCGGCATCGCGAGGACCCGGTGCAGGCGCTCCTGTACGAAGCGGGCGGAGAGGGAGCCGGGGTCGTGGTGGAAGACGGCGACGCCGATGGAGTTCGCGGCGTACCGGGCGTGGCGCTCGCCGATCAGGGAGGTGGCCCAGGTGTGGAAGTCGGTGTCGACGGGGGCTTCGTGGGCCTGCTTGCGGCCGAGGCGCAGTACGGGGAGGGGCGGCATGCGGTGGAGCGCGCCGTCGCGGTGGAAGCGGATGCGGGCGGCCTCGCGGAGCGGGATGCCGGCGACCGGGCCGATCAGGTCGCGCTGCTGGAGCCAGGTCCAGAGGGGGCCGCGGGAGTAGAGGGCGTGCGGGCCCTCGTTGGTCCTGTACGGGCCTTCGGCGGTACGGGCCCGGCCGCCGAGGGTGTGGTGGGACTCGCGGAGGTGGACCCGGGTGCGGTGGGACCGGTTGAACTGGTGGGACCGGTTGGACTGATCGGACTGGTGGGACCGGTTGGACTCGGCGGCCGTGATCGCGGCGACGAGACCGGCGAAGCCGCTGCCGACGACGGTGAGGGTGGTGGGAGCGGGGGTGCTGTGGCTCTGGCTCATGGTGGGTGCCTCCCGGGGGCGGGCTCGGTGGTGCCTTCGGGAGTGGTGACGTACGCCGGACCCCGGGATGTGACATCGCCGGGGTGGGAACGGCGCGGGGGACTCTCCCCGGCCGCGTTGTCAGTGGGGTGGTGCAGCATGGGCGGCATGGCACGCGACGCGAAGAAGAACCAGGTCCCCGCCGTACGACGCCCGCAGGTGCGGCTTCCGGAGCTGCTGCCCTTCGCGGACGGGGAGCTGGAGTCGGAGGGGGACTACGACGGCCTGGAGTTCAGGGACCTGGACTTCGTCGGGCAGCAGGGCCGCGGCGCCCGCTTCATGGACTGCGGGCTGTACGGGGTGGCGCTGGACGAGACGCGGCTGAGCCGGGCCCGCTTCATGGACTCGGTCCTGGAGGGGGTGCGGGGGGTCGGGACGAACCTCGCGGAGGCGTCGCTGCGGGACGTGGAGATCACTGACGCCCGGCTGGGCGGGACGCAGCTGCACGGGTCGGTGCTGGAGCGGGTCGTCGTCCGGGGCGGAAAGATCGACTACCTGAACCTGCGGAAGTCGAAGCTGACGGACGTGGTCTTCGAGGGCTGCGTGCTCGTCGAACCGGACTTCGGGGACGCGAAGCTGACGCGGGTGGAGTTCCGGGACTGCGTGCTGAAGGGGGCGGACCTGAGCGGGGCGACGCTGAAGGACGTGGACCTGCGGACGGTCGCTTCGCTGGAGATCACGAGGGGGGTGGAGAGGTTGCGCGGGGCGGTGATCAGCACTTCGCAGCTGCTGGATCTGGCGCCGGTGTTTGCGGCGGAGATGGGGGTGCGGGTGGAGGCCTAGGCCGTCCGGCATTCGAGGACGCGCCGCTCTGGGGGCTCGGGGAACTTGGGGGCGCGGGGAGCTGCGCGGCCGGCCATGTCGCGCCCGCATGATGTCCACCGGCCCCTTCAGGGGCGCGGGGAACTGCGCGATCAGCCACGATGCGCCCGCACGACGACGACCGGCCCCCGCGGCCGGCGCCACGCGGCGGAGCCGCAAATGTCGCAACGGGTGACGGGGCGGGGAGGGGCTCAATCCGCGAAGCGGCCCACCGGGCCGCACGGTGTGCGGTCGCGGGGGCGTGCGGTCGTGGGAGGGTGCGCTCCGCGTGGGGGCCGCCCCCTTGCCCACCCGTTCCGCCCCCGGGGGGGCGGCCCCGCTGCCCAAGGGGGCTCGGGGGCTCGGGGGCTGGGGGCTCGGGGGCCAGAGGGCCAGAGGGCTAGGCGGCGGCGGGGGGCGTCAGCCGCCCGATGAGGGGGCGGTCAGCCGGACACGAGGGGGCGGTCAGCCGGACATGAGGGGGCGGTCAGCCGGACATGAGGGGGCGGTCAGTCGGACATGCGGGGGAATCGGGCCTGGAGGCTCCACAGGACCGGGTTGTCCGCCAGGCCGTCGTGCATGTCCGTGAGGTCGGCGATCAGGTCGTGGAGGAAGTCGCGGGCCTCGCGGCGGAGCAGCCGGTGGCCGAAGGTGAGGGGGGCCTCCTCGACCGGCATCCAGTCCGCCTCGACGTCCACCCACCCGAAGCGCCGCTCGAACAGCATCCGGTCCGTCGACTCGGTGAAGTCGATCTCCGCGTACTGCCGGTGTGCGGAGCGGTTGCCGCGCGGATCCTGGTCGATCTGCTCCACGATGTCGCACAGCGCCCACGCGAAGTCGAGCACCGGAACCCATCCCCAGGCTGTGGAAACTTCCCGGTCCGCCTTGGTGTCCGCCAGGTACACGTCGCCGCAGAACAGGTCGTGCCGCAGTGACCGGACGTCCGCGCGGCGGTAGTCCGTCTGCGGGGGGTCGGGGAAGCGGCGGGAGAGGGAGTAACCGATGTCGAGCACGTACCCGATGTTCGCACGGTCGGGGGCGGGGCGGAGACGCATCTCCGTGCACACGTTCGAGTGTGACCGCGTGACCGCGTGACTGTGCCGTCCGCTACGGCAGCAGTCGCTGTTCCTTCGCCACCGCCACCGCGCCCGCCCTCGTGTCCACGCCGAGCTTGGCGTAGATGCGGCCCAGGTGGGTCTTGACCGTTGCTTCGCTGATGAACAGGGCCCGGGCGATCTCCCGGTTGCCCAGGCCGTGCGCCAACTGGGCCAGGATGTCCGACTCGCGTTCGGTCAGGGTGGGGCGGCCGGTGCCGCGCATCTGCGCCATCACGCGGCTCGCGACCGGCGGGGAGAGGATCGTGCGGCCCTGGGCTGCGGAGTGGATCGCGGCGAAGAGTTCCTCGGGGCGTTCGGCCTTGAGGAGGTAGCCGGTGGCTCCGGCCGCGATCGCGCGGGTGATGTCGGCGTCCGTGTCGTACGTGGTGAGGACGAGGACGTGCGGGCCCGTCCCGGCGATCCGGCGGGTCGCCTCGACGCCGTCGATGCCCGCGCCGAGCTGGAGGTCCATCAGTACGACGTCGGGGGCGAGCTTGGCGGCCATCGCCACCGCCTCCTCGCCGTCGCCGGCCTCGCCGACGACCTCGATGTCCGGTTCGCTGGCGAGGAGGGCGAGGAGTCCGGCCCGTACGACCACGTGGTCGTCACAGAGCAGGATGCGTACGGGGGCGGGGGGAGGGGTGCTCACGGGGCGGGCTCCAGAGGGATCGCGGCGGACAGGACCGTGCCCTCGCCGGGGGCGGACTCGACGGCGAGGGTACCGCCGAGCTGCTGGACCCGCGCGCGGATGGCGGGGAGGCCGTGTCCGCGCACACCGGCGGCGACTCCCGCACGCGGGGTGGAGCCACGGCCGTCGTCCGCACGCGGGGTGGAGCCACGGCCGTCGTCCGTGCGGGAGGTGGAGACGTGGCCGTCGTCCGTAAGGGGAGTGGAGCCACGGCCGTCGTCCGCACGCGGCGTGAAGCCGCGGCCGTCGTCCGCGATGTCGAGGACGACCTGGTCGTCGAGGTAGGTGAGGGTGAGCGCCGTGGTGGACGCCCCTGCGTGTTCTCGTACGTTCGCGAGGGCGCCCTGGGCGATACGGAGCAGGGCCGACTGGACCCGGTCGGGGAGCGGGCCCGCGGGGGCGGTCCCGTCGACGTGGAAGCGGGCGTTCTCGCGGGCGGCGACCGCGCGGAGGGCTTCTTCGAGGCCGCCGCCCCTGGCTCCCGCTTCGGCCAGGTCGGCGGGGGCCAGGTCGTGCACGAAGCGGCGCGCCTCGGCGAGGTTGCGTTCCGCGATGGAGGTGGCGGTACGGACGTGGCGGCGCGCGGTCGCCGGGTCCGCGTCCCAGGTGCGGTCGGCGGCCTGGAGCAGCATCTGCTGGCTGGACAGGCCCTGCGCGAGGGAGTCGTGGATCTCCATGGAGAGGCGCTGGCGTTCGGCGAGGGTGCCTTCGCGGCGTTCGGTGGCGGCGAGTTCGCGACGGGTGCGGATCAGGTCGTCGATGAGGGCGCGCTGGCGGGCGGCCTGGCGCTGCATGGAGACGAACATCCCGGCGGCGATGGCCGCCACCGCCGGCGGTGCGAGCACCAGATTGGGGTCGAACCCGCCCTCGGCGAGCTGGAGTTGGGCCGCGACGACGAAGACGGTGAGGACGGCGACCAGGCCGAGCGCGGTACGGGCGGGGAGGGTGCGCAGCCCCGTGTAGAAGAGCGGCACGGCGCACCAGGCGAAGCTGGGCGCGAGGACGACGAGGACCATCCAGACGGCGACGACGGCACCGAGGAGCAGGCGGGGGGAGTACGTGGCTCCGGGACCGGGCCGGGTGCGGGCCTTGTGGCCGTCGGGGCCGAGGACGTGCAGCAGTACGTGCAGTACGGCGAGGGTGATGCTGAGCCCGATGATCCACGGGGTGCGGGCCTCGCCGGGGTGCCGGAGCAGGAAGCGGACCAGGGACGCGCCGAGCAGCAGGAAGAACGCCGCGTGCATGACGAGGGCGAGCCAGCGGGCGTCGGGGTCGGGGTCCTGTCCGCCGTGGCCGACGTCGTGGCCGACGTCGTCGTCGTTCTGTCGCACCGCGTGCTCCCTGCCCGTCGTCCCGACTTCGTACATACCGGCCTTGTGCGTCCCGGTCCTCGCGCGTACCGGCTGTGTGCGTCCCGGTCCTCACGCGTACCGGCTCCATGCGTTCCGGTCCTCGCGCGTACCGGCTCCGTGCGTTCCGGTCCTCGCGCGTACCGGCTCCATGCGTTCCGGTCCTCGTTTACACCGGCTGTGTGCGCGTCGGCCCTTACGCATACCGGCCCTGAACAGCACGTACGCCCCCATCCTGACCCACCGGGACCACCCCCGCATCAACCGATCGGCCGACCCCGGTGTCGACCGGCCGGGCCGCCGGGAGGAGCCGGTGCGCCGACCGTGCGCAGGGGTGGGCAGACCCAGGATTGGAAGCAGACGGAGAGCGGCTCCCCCGCCGCTCTCCGCCCCCTTCTCCTTCCGTATCGCAGCCTTGGAGCACCCCATGAAGAAGCTCTCCCTCCGCACCCGTGTCCTGACCGGTGCCGCCACCGTCGCCGTCCTCGGTGCGGGCACCTTCGGCGCCGTCAGCGCCAACGCCACCGCGCCGGCCGCCGAGACCAAGGCCGCCGTCAAGGCCGACGCCTCGAACAAGAACCTCCAGCAGTCCACCCACCTCACCGTCGCCGCCGCGACCAAGGCCGCCGAGGCCGCCCTCGACGCCGCGAAGAAGGAGAACCAGCGCATCTCCGTCGCCGTCGTCGACCGCAACGGCAACACCCTCGTCACCCTGCGCGGCGACGGCGCGGGCCCGCAGTCGCCCGAGTCGGCCGTGAAGAAGGGCTACACCGCCGTCTCCTGGAACGCCCCCACCTCCGAGCTCGTCAAGCGCCTCGCCCAGACCCCGAACCTGAAGGACATCCCCGGCACCCTCTTCCTCGGCGGCGGCGCCCCGGTCCAGGCCAAGGGTGCTCCGGTCGCGGGCATCGGTGTCGCGGGCGCGCCCAGCGGCGACCTCGACGAGAAGTTCGCGCAGGCCGGTGTCGCTGCTCTGGCGAAGTAGTCCCCGCCGCGGCGGTCACCGCCGCACGGCGTTCCGTACGTACGCACAGAAGGGCCTCCGCATGACCGCCCCCACCCCCTTGCCCGACGCCGACCGGCGTCTGCTCGCCGCCGCCAGGGGCGGGGACGCCGCCGGTGTCCGTGCCGCCCTCGGTGCGGGGGCCCGGGTCGCCGCCCGTGACGAGGAGCTGCGCACCCCGCTGCTGCTCGCCTCGCTCGGGAGTCATGTGGAGGCCGCCCGGCTGCTGGTCGCGGCCGGGGCCGATCCGGACGCACAGGACGTGCGCGAGGACAGCGCCTGGCTCGTGACCGGCGTGACGGGCAGCGTCGCGATGATGCGGACCCTGCTGCCCGCAGGGCCCGACCTGACGCTGTGCAACCGCTTCGGCGGGGTGTCCGTGATCCCGGCGAGCGAGCGCGGCCACGTCGAGTACGTACGGGCGGTGCTCGCCGAGACCGCCATGGACGTCGATCACGTCAACAGGCTCGGCTGGACCGCCCTGTTGGAGGCGGTGATCCTCGGTGACGGCGGGCGTCCGCACGAGGAGATCGTGGAGATCCTGCTGGCCGCAGGCGCCACCCCCGACCTGCCGGACGGGGACGGTACGACCGCGCGGGAACATGCGCTGCGGCGCGGCTTCGACGGCATCGCGGCACTGTTGCGGGAGGCGCAGTGAAACAGCGCACCGTGCAGGGGCCGGGCGCAAGGGCCGTCCTCGCCGCCGTGGCCGTCGCCCTGCTGGCGACCGGTTGCGCCGGGGCCGCCGAGAGCGCCCCCGACCGGCCCCGTACCGCCACCGTCACCCCCACCGCGCCTGCTCCCGCCTCCGCCGCCACTCCTGCCGGCACCCTCCTGGTCGCCGACTTCGACGCCGACACCGTCACCTTCGTCGACCCGGCGCGCGGGCCCGTCGGTTCGGTGCGGGTCGGCACCGCTCCGTACGGTCTCGCCGTGGGCGCCGACGGCCGGGCGTGGGTCGCGACCGCCGAGGGCGTCGCGGTCGTCGACACCCGCACGCGGACGAGCCTCGGCCGGATCCCGTACGCAACGAAGGCCGACGGGCCCGCGACGATGGGCGAGTACCGGGCGGGCGGCATGGGCATCGCCCTGTCCCCGGACGGCAGCCGGGCCTACGTCGGCGTCAACGTCCCTGACGGGAAGGGGGTGTTGGAGGTCGTCGACACCGCTTCCCGCAAGGTCGTCGACACCGTCGGGGTCGGCCGCCGCCCCTTCGACGTGGACGTATCCGCCGACGGGAGCGAGGTCTACGCGACCGGCCACGACTCGTACGACGTCACCGCCGTGCGCGCCGGCACGCTCGACGCCCGCCGCCTCGAAGTCGCTCCGTACGGTACGGAGGGCGGCCTCGGCTCCTGGCTCAAGCCGCACTACGCCGCCGTCCGCCCCGCCGACGGCAAGCTGCTGCTCCCCTTCGAGGGCGAGCGCCTCGCGGTCCTCGACCCGCGCACCGGCCGCGTCACCGTCGAGCCGATGACCGCCAACACCCACCAGCACGGCACGACGCTCACCCCCGACGGCACCCTCCTGGTCGTCGGTACGGGCCCGATCGGCGGCAACGACGAGGAGGCCTCGCTCACCGTCCGTACGCCCGACGGCAAGGAACGCGTCATCCCGCTCGACGGGGCGCACGAGGACGTCGCCGTCTCCCGCGACGGCCGCACCGCGTACGTCACCGGGGGCTTCACCCGCGAGGGATCGTGGGACGGCATCACGGTCGTCGACCTGGAGAGCGGTACGAAGCGGAAGGTGGCGGCGGGGGTGCGTCCGCTGGGGGTGGCGGTGCTGGGCTGAGGGCGTTCTGCTGCGGGTGGCGGTGCGTGGGCTGAGGGTGTTGTGCTGGGGGGTGGCGGTGCGTGGGCTGAGGGCGTTGTGCTGGGGGTGGGCTCCGGTTTCCGGCCACTCCGCGTCAAGGGCCCCGGCCCCGCAGGGCCCGCCGCATAGGATCACCGGATGCCTTCTCGCAGCCCCCGCCCCGCCCTCTCCGCCGCGACCGCGCTCCTGGGGGGGGTCGCGGCGTCCGGCTGTACGTCCGACGGCCCCGGCAGCGACGGCGGCACCCCGGGCGCGCACGGCCTGCGCGACCCGCTCTTCCCCAAGCTGGGCAACGGCGGCTACGACGTCTCCCACTACGCCCTCGACCTGGACTACGACCCGGCCTCCCACCGCCTCAAGGGCACGGCGGAGATCACGGCGAGGGCGACGCAGAACCTGAGCGCGTTCAGCCTCGACCTCTCCAAGCTCCAGGTCGACAGCGCGACGGTGGAGGGCGAGAAGGCCGCCGCGAACCAGGCGGGCACGGAGCTGACGCTGCGGCCGAAGAGGGATCTGCACAAGGGGGAGACGTTCAAGACCGTGATCCGCTACTCCGGTGAGCCGCAGCGGATCATCAACTCCGACAGCGACCAGGAGGGGTGGCTCCGCTCCGAGGACGGCAAGGTGTCGGTCGCGGTGGGGCAGCCGACCGGCTCGATGGCGTGGTTCCCGGGCAACCACCACCCGTCCGACAAAGCGACGTACGACATCAGGGTCACCGTCCCGAAGGATCAAAAGGCCATCTCCAACGGCGAGTTGAGAACCCCGCCGCGCACGGTGGGCGAGCGCACCACCTACGACTGGCAGATGCGTGAGCCGATGGCGAGCTATCTGGCGATGCTGGCCGTGGGGAAGTTCAAGGTGTGGGAGAGCGAGGCTCCGGCGAAGCTGGCCGCGGACCAGGTGACGGCCGAACGTACCGTTCCGGTGTACGCGGCGGCCGAGGAGTCCGTGGATGCGGCGAGTGCTCAACTGCGCGCCCAGATCCCCGACTTGATGGACTGGTGCGTCACCAACTTCGGTCCTTACCCCTTCGGCTCCATCGGCTCGGTGGTCCTGCGCAACGCCGAGGACGTGGGCTACGCGCTGGAGAGCCAGGGCAAGCCGGTCTACGCGGGGGTCACGGGCGGGGGGAACTCGCTCGAATCCGCCCAGCTGCACGAGATCGCCCACCAGTGGTTCGGCAACTCGGTGACGCCGAAGAACTGGCGCGACATGTGGCTGAGCGAGGGCTTCGCCACGTACGCGGAGTGGATGTGGGAGGAGGACCAGGAGGGCAGCACGGCCCAGGAGTTCTTCGACGAGGCGTTCAAGGACGAGGACAACTGGGCCTTCCCGCCCGCCGGCCCGCCGGACGCGAGCCGGATCTCGGACGATCCCGTCTACCTGCGCGGCGCGATGGTCATCCACAAAATCCGACAGGCGGTGGGCGACGAGGCCTTCCTTGAAATCATTCAAGGCTGGGCCGCCACCCACCGCCACGGAAACGCTTCCACCGCCGACTTCACCGCTTACGTCGACGCACAGACGCAAGCGGATCTGTCGGAGATCTGGAAGGTCTGGCTGCACGGCGACGGGAAGCCGGCAACCCCCAACGGCTGAGTGCTACTTGACGTTGACCCCGGCCCAGGCCGCAGCCACGGCCTTCGCCTCGACGCTGTCCGCGCCGTGCAGGTCGGTGGCCGCCTTCAGGGTCGCCTCACGGGCGGCCTTGTAGTCGGTCGTCGACGTCATGTAGGTCGAGAGGGCCTTGTACCAGATCTTGTAGGCCTTCTGCTGGCCGATGCCGGTGACCTTCGAGCCGTCCTTGGTCGGCGAGTCGTACTTGACGCCGTTGATCTCCTTCGCGCCGCTGCCCTCGGCCAGCAGGTAGAAGAAGTGGTTGGCGATGCCGGAGGAGTAGTGGACGTCGACGTCGCCCGCCTTCTCGTCCCAGTAGTCGAGCGACTTGCCGTCCTTGCTGGGCTTGTCCATGTAGCGCAGCGGCGAGCCGTCGCCGTTGATGTCGATCTTCTCGCCGATGAGGTAGTCGCCGACGTCTTCCTTGTTCTTGGCGAAGAACTCCACGGCCGCGCCGAAGATGTCGGAGGTCGCCTCGTTGAGGCCGCCGGACTCGCCCTGGTACTCCAGGTTGGCGGTGGCCGCGGTGAGGCCGTGGCTCATCTCGTGCGCGGCGACGTCGATGGACGTCAGCGGGTGGGCGTCGCCCTCGCCGTCGCCGTACGTCATGCAGAAGCAGCTGTCGTCCCAGAAGGCGTTGACGTACGCCTTGCCGTAGTGGACGCGGGAGTAGGCGGCCTTGCCGTCACCGGCGATGCCGTTGCGGCCGAGCTCCGCCTTGTAGAAGTCCCAGGTCGCTGCGGCGCCGTAGGCGGCGTCGACGGCGGCGGTCTGCGGGTCGTCGGCCTTGCCGGTGCCCCACTTGTCGTCGGCGTCGTTGAAGAGCGTGCCGGTGCCGGACTGGGCGCCCTTCAGGTCGTACGTCTTGTGACCGCCGCGCTCACCGTCGGTCAGGTCGAAGCCGGCGCCGCCCTTGGTGCTGGTCAGCGGGACTTCGCCGCTGTACATGCCGGTACCGGTGCCGGTCTCGATCTCGTCGTACGAGTAGAGCTGCTTGCCGGTGGTGGCGTCGGTGACGGTGTGCAGCCTGCTGGGCGTGCCGTCCTTCTTGACGCTGCTCTTCACGGTCTCGAAGGCGAGGACGGGCTTGCCGCTGACGGCGAAGATGACCTTGCGGGCACCCGCGGCCGACTTGAGCTTCGGCGTCGTCGACGCGACGGCTATCTTCGCGTCGGTCGCCTTGTCGACGGACTTCACCTTGCCGGACTTGGCGACGTGGGTGACGAGGTCGCCGCCGAGGACGGGCAGACCGGCGTACGTACGCTCGTAACGGGTGTGGACCGTGCCGTCGGCGTCCTTGATGACGTCGCGCGCAACGAGCTTCTCGGAGCCGCCGAGACCCAGGCTTCTGGCGGCCGAAACCGCGTTGACCTGGGCGGACTTGATGGCGCCTGCACGCAGGGTGGCGGCGGAGGCCGTGGAGGCCTCCGCGCCCTGAGCCTTCTCGGGCGCGGCTGTCGCACTGCCGGCCTGGACTCCGACGACCACCATGGCGGCGGCTGCGGCGAGGGCAGCGGCACGCTTGGTGTTCTTCGACATACGGGCAGAGCTCTTGTGGGGGTTCATACGCTCTCCATCACTCGTTCCGTGGGGGGTAAGAGGTTGAGCGATGTGAGAGTGACACCAAAAGACAAGAGTTGACGCAGTGCCAACAATTGCCTCACAAGTTTTTGACCTTCTCTTGCCCGTCGGGCGTCCGATGAGCGTCTATTTGTGGTGGAGTCTGCCCGATATCCGGTCAACAGGTGTGTGGTGGAGCGGAGTTGTGGTTACCGGTGGTACGTGCACGGAAGCTGCGCCATGTGGATCTTCGGTGATCGGTGAGCGGTGTGCTCAGACGGTGTACTCGGCGTGCGGGACGCTGCGCTGCCAGACGGAGGCGAAGGCGGTGGCGCAGAGGGCTGCCACGGCGGGGTCGTCGGTAACCTCCGGCGCGGCCCAGCCCCCAGCCAGCGCACGTCCTCGCCCGCTGTGACGTGGACGGCCGTTCCGCCGTGCATGTAGCGGATGTACGCACTCACCGGCTCGGACACGATCCGTGCGCGCCGCACGGCCACCCCTCGGGCGACGGTGTGGCGGATCAGCTCCACCCACGGTGACCAGTACGCAGACACCTGCGCCGAGTCGAGCAGCTCTTCAAAGGTGGGTACTGCGTCGCTGTTCTGCGCCATCACACGCCTCCCCGATCAGGGGCACCAGATGCCCCGGCTCGTCCAGCCATACCCGCTCGCCCTCGCCGCTCACCGTCAGCCCGAACCGCTCAAAACCGGGACGGTCTTGACCGACCCACCAGCGCCACGCCGCCTCCAGCTCGTCCCACAACTGCCGAGCCCCCGACTGGACGACGCGAAACGACTCGCGCCCCATCTCGTAGTCCGCCGTCGCCCACGCAGTGACACCCGTGTCCATGAGCCACAGCCGGTACGCGCCGTCCCTGCCCGGCTCGACGCGGCAGAACAGGTCCGGGACCTGCACACCGATGGCGAACATGTGGATCCAGTCGCCCACTTCGTCCGGGGAGAGCGACGTCTCGGAAGCCACGCCGTGGCCCGGCCACTCGTCGTCGCCGTCCAGGAACGCCCGCGTCGGCGGGAGGGCCTTTCGCTGCGCACTCATCCGCATGAACGCCGAAGACCCGACGAACGGACCCGACGCCGAACCGTCCCCGGCCACGGTCAGCCGGGCCACGCCCTCGCCGCCGTACGTCGGCCCCCACGGGGTGACGATGATGCCGCCGGGCCGTGTCTGCTCCCGCCAGGCGCCGGGCACGCTGCCTACCGAGCAGGTGGCGATCACGCGGTCGTACGGGGCGCGGGGCACGTACCCCTCCGCCCCGTCGCCCACATGCACCGTCGGGCGCAGGCCCGCGAGGGCCAGCCGGTTGCGCGCGTCCTGGGCGGATTTGGGGTGCAGCTCGACGGAGACGACGTTCTCCCCGCCGAGCCGGTGGGCGAGCAGCGCGGCGTTCCAGCCCGTACCCGTGCCGATCTCCAACATCTTTGATCTGTCATCGACTTGGAGCGCAGCCAGCATCGAGAAGACCATCGTGGGCATTGAGTTGGAACTGGTCGGTGTCCGACCCCGGCCGGGTCCGGCGAACCCGCCGTCGTCCCACTGCGTCGTGATCGGGGCGTCCTGGTAAACCGCCTCCCACCACAGGTCGGGCCGCTCGTTCTGGACCACGCGATCGTCCTGCCGGTTCATCCCGGCCCGGCCCGGCCAGATCGTCGCAGGCACGAAGAGATGCCGTGGCACCGCCTCGAAGGCGGACAGCCACTCCTTCGTCAGCGCGCCAGACTCTACGAGCGCGGAGGCGAGCCGCGCGGGGCCCGCCTCCTGGAGCTCGGGGGTAGTCACTTGCCGTCCGCCGGGCGCTGGCCGTCGTTGGTGTTGCCGCCCTCGTCGGACCCGCCGCCGCCGTGCTTGTTGCCGCTGTTGCTGTCGTCCTGCTGGCTTCCGCCCTGACCGTTGCCGGTGCTGACGCTGTGTTCACCGCTCATGCTGATGCACCTCCGTGGCGGAGGGCCTGTGCGAGGCGGACCGCTTCGTCGGCGCGGAGCCTGCCGAGGTCGACCATCGGGTGACCGGACGTCGCGCCGGGCAGGTCGACCTGGAGCGAGGGGAGCGTGATCTGCGCGGCGGCGAGGGACTGGGCGAGGACGTCGACCGCGTGCTGAGCCTCATCGAGTGCGGTGCGGGCGATATTGCGTTGTGCTGCACGTGGGGTTGGCATGTCAACGACGCTAGGGATGACCGCAGTTGGACATCCACAAAGTTGCGGACAATTGCGCAGGTTCACCCGAGAGTGGCGATGGCTGCCGCGATGAGGTTCCGGGCCGGGGGTCCATAGACCGCCGATTGGGACAGCTCGGTGAATGCCCTTGCGTAGTCGGCGACTTCCCGGGGCTGCGTGACTTTGATCTCGGCAGTCAGAGTCTCGACCAGGACTTGCCGGTCGTCGTAGAGGTAGAACGCCTCAAGCGGCCAGATGGCGCACGGGGCCGAGGTGGGGATGATCCCGAGCGACACTGAGGGGAGCGGCATTACCGCGAGTAGGTGCTCCAACTGTTCGGCCATGGTCTCGGCATCGGCGATCCGGCGGGAGCGCAGCACCCACTCCTCGATCAGTACGGCAAAGCGATGGTTTCCCTCGCGCAGCAGACGGCCTCGTTCCAGCCGGGAGGCGACGGCCTCGGACACGTCGTCGGGGGTGCCCTGGAACCGTGTGATGGACTTCAGTAGGGCGGTCGCGTACGCCTCGGTCTGGAAGAATCCGGGCACGACGTTGGAGACGTAGGTCCGGCAGAGGCGTGCACTCGTGTTCCGTTCGAGGACTTCTTCTTGGACCTTGCGCATCCCGTGCCGGTGTACTCGTCGCCACTCGACGTACATGGACTCCACTGCGCGGGCGGAGGCGATCAGGTCCTGTACCTGGTCCTCAGCGCCGCACGCGGTACACCAAGCCCGGATGTCCGCTTCGGAAGGGGCGGCCCTGGCTGTCTGGATGCGAGTGGTCTTCGCCGGGTGCCACCCGCACCGGACAGACAGTTCCCGCCCGTTGAGTCCAGCGTCCTTGCGGATGTCCTGGAGCCGGTTGGCGAGGGCTTTGCGGGCGGCTTGGGCGCTGGACGACGGGGAGGGGCGTGTCATGTGTGGTGGCTGTTCCGTATCCGTGGGCCTAGACGGTGAACTCCTCGTGTGGGACTGCCCGTTCCCACACAGTCTCGAAGGCGGTGGTGCACAGCTTGACGACCGCAGGGTCCTCCGTGAACTGCTTGCCGCGTTCAGCCCAATCGCCCGCGCCGGTAAAGATGTTGAACTGGACCAACCGGTCGTCGAGGACCCAGAAGTCATTGCCGGGCAGCGCGAGGTCCGAGGCCTGGTGTCGAGGCAGCCACCGGACCAGTTCGCCGGCCTGGAGATTCAACGGCGTGATGGCGTGCTCGTAGCGGATGTAGTCCGTGACCGGTTCGGAGACTATGCGGGCTCGTCGCATCACCACGCCCCGTGAGATCGCGTCGGTCACCAGCGGTACCCAATGCGGCCAGAACGACAGGTTCGGGTCGGTGTTTGCCTTTCCGGTGCGCTTGAAGCGCTCGAAGTCTTCGGCCTCGTCGCCCACGCCGTAGACGTCGCGCATCTCCAGATGTACGGCGCTGTGACGAGTGTTGGCCAGTAGCTCAGCGAAGCTCTTCGGCACGTCGTTCTGCGGCATCGCACGCCCTCCTCAGGATCGGCACCATACGGGCCGGAATGCGAACCACCGTCTCATGTGCGGGTACGCCGAGCGCATGCCCGGGCACCCACTCCGTCTCACCGGCCAGTGCGTTCAACAACTCGTCGGCCGTCTCGCCCTGAACGACCAGATCCGCTGTTTCCTCCTCCACCCAGACCGTTGGCGATCCCTCGCCCCCGGTGTTGGGGTCAATGCCGATGAACCGTAGCTCCATGACGATCTCCCGTGCCTAGTGGATTGCGACTGGCTGCACGACCTTCACTCGCAGGTGAGGCACCGTCAAGAGCGCACGCTTGTGCGGTATTTGGGCAAGGAGGCACAAGTACGGCGCTTGAGACTCGGGGAGTCGATGGCCGACATTCTGGCGGGCGGGGAGGAAGTTTGTGCACTGCCCGCAGGCCGAGTGGGATGGGCCCATGACGCGCACCCTGTACCTGTTCTGCTCCGCCGCCCCGCCCGTCTGCGCCGCCGCCTATGCCCAGCATCCTCAGCTGGACCGGTCCATCGACGTACTCCGCTCGACCGGAGTCACAGTGCTGTACGGCGAAGACGGCTTCACCCCCAACCCGCCCAGCCAGGGACGCCCCGAGGGATACCCGTGGGAACTGGCACTGGACGCGGTGGAATCAGTCCTGCTCGGCGCTTGAGATTCGAGGGTTGATCGTCGAGACGCTTTTGCTAGGAATGGACGGTGGGACTTGTCCCCGCCACCCACCCTTTTCGCGGGGGCGCGACGCGCGTGAGGCGCCAACTCGCCCACGCCGTCCGTGAGATGACTTTTTGTGATCGTGGCGCGACCATGCGTGGCGAGCGTGTACCGTGCGTCACAACAGAACGACCCCCATGCGGTGCTAGGCACACCACACAGGGGTCTGACCACCGAGATCGATCCCCATGAAGGAAATCCCAATGGCTGTTGCGCAGCTTAGCCGTGCCCTGCACGCGCCCGCCCACCCGATGGCAAAGCCCGGGTACGGAAAGCGGTCGGCGACCGATCAACTCCCTTTCAACGGCGGCACCTTCGCACACCTGCCCAGGCGTGAAGCGGCCATCGCGCGGTACATCGACCTGCTCCCCGACGGGTCCGACATCAGCATCAAGGCGCTGGCCAGGGAGATCGAGGGGTTCGGGCAGATGGCGATCGGTTCCGCCCTGCGCCGCCTCTCCAGTACCGGGCACCTGCGGCGGTTCCGCGAGGAGGTGTGGATCGAGGGCGACGGCTTCCGGCACGTCACCCGGACCTACTTCTCCCGGACCGCCCGGCCCGAGCCCTGGTGGCGGGCCATGCTGGTGGGCGACGTACCCGAGAGCGGCAAGGAACAGCCGGCGGTGGACGAGCCCGGGGAGGCGGAACGGCGCGGTTACCGGGCCCTCGCCCGGATCGCCCGTACCGAGCCGCAGCTTCCGCTTTCCGCCGCCTCGTGCGAGGCGCTCGCTCCCCTCGCGGGGGAGTGGTTCAAGCGCGGCATGAGCGAGTCGCAGTTCGTGTGGGTCGTGACCTTCTGCCTGCCCACCCCCGTCCGGCATCCCTTCCGCTTCGTACAGCAGCGGCTGATCAATGAGATGCCGCCCGAACTTCCGGGTCCTGTGCAGGGGTTGATCACCATGGAGTGCACCGGGTGTGGTGTTCCGGGGACCGCTGACGCGCTGCCCGGTGGGCTCTGCGGGCCGTGCCGGAGTGTTCCGTACGAGCGGCCGGAGAGCGGACTGCCCGCCGACGTCGTTCGCGGCAAGGCCGACCGCATTCGGTACGAGATCCGCAAGCCGCGAGGGCCCCGGCCGCCGCGTTGAGCAGGTGCGGTGGCCGGGGCCCTCGGGTCGAGCGGTGCTCGTACCTCTAGGTCAGAGACGTCAGACGCTGACGCCGAAGTCCTGGGCGATGCCGGTCAGGCCCGAGGCGTAGCCCTGGCCGACCGCGCGGAACTTCCACTCCGCGCCGTTGCGGTACAGCTCGCCGAAGACCATCGCGGTCTCGGTGGCGGCGTCCTCGCTCAGGTCGTAGCGGGCGATCTCGGCGCCACCGGCCTGGTTGACGATGCGGATGTACGCGTTGCGCACCTGGCCGAAGTTCTGCGAGCGGGATTCCGCGTCGTAGATCGAGACCGGGAAGACAATCTTTTCGACGTCGGCGGGCAGGCCGGCCAGGTTGACGTTGATCTGCTCGTCGTCACCCTCGCCCTCACCGCTGCGGTTGTCACCGGTGTGGACGATGGTCTGGTCCGGCGTCGCCTTGTTGTTGAAGAAGACGAAGTGGCCGTCGGAGTAGACCTTGCCAGCGGGGTTCACCGCGATGGCGGACGCGTCGAGGTCGAACTCCGTGCCCGTGGTCGTCCGGACGTCCCAACCGAGGCCGACCGTGACGGCGGTCAGGCCCGGGGCCTCCTTGGAGAGCGAAACATTGCCACCCTTGCTGAGGCTAACTGCCATGGGATGTCCCTTTCATCGTGGTGTGCGGGCTTCGGTTACAAGTGCCGAAGCTACCGTCACCCCATCTAACGCGGCCAGGGTCCCAGGAAGTTCCAGGTTCGCGCGGTTCTCTTTACTTTCTTTGCCCAATCGGCAACCGAAGGCCGCCCGACGGCGAAAACGGTGTGACGGGGCGGGGGACGACCAGGGACTATGGACTCATGTCCGGGCCCTACATCATCCGTGGCTCCGTCTCCCTCCCGGAGGCCGAGCTCATGTGGCGTTTCTCCAGGTCGTCGGGTCCGGGTGGACAGCACGTCAACACCTCGGACACGCGGGTGGAGCTGCGCTTCGACCTCGCCAAGACCGATGCGCTGCCGGAGGTGTGGAAGGAACGCGCCCTGGAGCGACTCGCGGGGCGGCTGGTTGACGGCGTCGTGTCCGTCCACGCGTCCGAGCACCGGTCGCAGTGGCGCAATCGCGAGACGGCGGCCGTGCGGCTCGCCTCACTGCTCGCGGAGGCCAGCGCGCCGCCGCCCCGGCCGCGGCGGGCGACGAAGATCCCGCGCGGGATCAACGAGCGGCGGCTGCGCGAGAAGAAGCAGCGCAGTCAGACGAAGGGCGGGCGGACGGGCAAGGACTGGCACTGATCGCCGGGCGCGGGCGGGGCGATTCTGAATCCGCGGGTGCGTCGTGGCTGGTCGCGCCCACGCGGTGGAGCCGCACATTCAGGACATTCCCGCGCCCCTGCCTCGCGTCTTTGTGCGGCTCGGCCGGTGCTCAGCTCAGCTGGCGGTACTTGCCGCGGAAGTAGGTCAGGGGGCCGCCGTCCGTGCTGGGCAGGTCGACCGCCAGTACGCGGCCGATGACCAGCGTGTGGTCGCCCGCCTCGACCCGCTGTTCGGTGCGGCATTCGACGACCGCGAGGGCGCCGCCCACCAACGGTGCGCCCGACACCTCTCCCCGCGTCCACGCGATGTCCTCGAAGAGGAGACGGTCGCTGAGGCGGCCCTTCATCGCGAAGCGGCCCGCGATGTGCCGCTGGCTCTCGGACAGGAGGGAGACCGCCCACAGCGGCTGCTCCGCCAGGAGGTCGTCCATGCGGGAGCCGTTGCGCACGCTCACCATCACCAGCGGCGGTTCCAGCGACACCGACATGAAGGCCGTCGCCGTCATCCCCACGTCCTCGCCGCGCGGGCCGCCGTCCGCATCGTGGGCCGTCACCAGAGTCACTCCCGCCGTGAAACGGGCCATCGCGGCACGGAACTCGTCATCGCTCACCCCTTCAGGATGGGGGATCGCGGCAGGGCGGGGCTGCGGGAGGGTGCTTTGCGGGGTGGCTTCAGTCGTCTGGAACACATGATCAACGCTAGGCGGGACCATGCCTCCGGCGCATCGGGCATAGGGACCAGACGGGACCTAGGTCCCCTCGCCGCGACCTTCGTCACAAGCCTCCCCGCAACCCTCGTCACAAGGCTCCCCGCAGCCTTCGTCGCAAGGCTCCCCGTCACCCTCGCCCCGTCCTCCGTTCACCGCCCGTTTTCGGCCACTCAGGCCCATGAGCAGCACGGGAGCGCTCCCATATCAGAAACATCAACTTCCGGTACGTGCTTGTGACTTGAGTCACAGAAGGAAGTATTTGTTGACCCTGTGTACCGGGGGAGCAGCGCGCTGTGATTCAGTGGCGGTGGCAATCGGACGATGAGAAGCCTGGAGTTGCTGTCGTTGCTGTCGAGGTCTCGGGGAGCGGGTCATGGAGGCCGAGTCGGAGCCGTACGTCCGCCTTGCGACCCTGCGGCAGCTGCACCGGGCGGTCGCTGACCTCAACACCGCGCGCAGCCTGTCGGACACCGTGCAGGCCGTCGCCGACGGCATCGTCGCCGGCCTCGGGTACGAACTCGCCTGTGTGAATCTGGTCCGCCCCGACGGGGACCTCGTCGTCGCCGCCTTCGCGGGCAACACCGCCGCCGAAGCCCTCATCGCCGGCCGTGTCGGCTCGCGCGCCTCCTGGGACCGCCGCCTGTCCATGGGCGAGCGCTGGGGCGACCTCCACTTCATTCCGCACACCGAGGGCTGGGTGCTGATGGAGGACGACGTACCGCAGTGGCACACCGAGGGCCCGGAGCCGCGCTTCGCCGACGAGTGGCACCCGAGCGACCGGCTGTACGCGCCGATGTACGCGTCCGGCGGCGACGGCGAACTGATCGGCGTCATCTCGGTGGACCGGCCGCGCGGCGGGCGCCGCCCCGGCGCGTGGGGCCAGGAAGCGCTCACGATGTACGCGTCCCAGTCCTCCATCGCCCTCATCAACGCCCGCCTCCGCTCCAACATGCAGCGCGCCCTGGTCCGCCTGGAGCGCGAGCAGCAGGCCCTGCGCGCCAGCGAGGAGTCCTTCCGGCAGGCCTTCGAGTACGCACCGAGCGGCATGGCCATCGCGGAGATGGGCGGCGAACAGCACGGCCGGCTGTTGCGGACGAACGACGCGCTGTGCCGTCTGCTCGGCCGCCCCGCCTCCGCGATGCGCCGCTACTCCTTCGCCGACCTCGTCCACCACGAGGACGTGGGGATCCTGCTGCGTACGTCCGCGGAGGGCGGCCGGGCCGAGCTCCGCCTCCAGCGCCGCGACGGCAGCTTCGTCTGGGTCAACCTCCGCAACTCCGTCGTCGCCGACACCGCCGACGGCCCCCGCTTCCTCCTCACCCACGTCGAGGACATCGAGGAGCGCAAGCGCCACGAGCTCCACCTCGCGCACCGGGCGTCCCACGACGGCCTCACCGGCCTGCCCAACAGCGCCGAGCTGCGGGCCCGGCTGAGCTCCCGGCTCTGCCGCCGCCCGCACGCGGTGCGCGCGACGGCCGTGGAGGCGCTGGACGCCGCCTACGACGGGGCGTACGACGAAGGCGTGACGTACGACGAGGGCTTCTACGGGGATCCGATGGGCGAGGGTGACCCCGGCTTCTACGACCACCACGTGCACACGGTCGCGCCTCAAGAGGGCGTGGAGGACGACGGGACGAAGGGCCTCGCCGTTCTCTTCTGCGACCTCGACGGTTTCAAGTCCATCAACGACCGCTTCGGACATCAGGCCGGTGATGCGGTTCTGATCGAAGTCGCACGACGTCTGACCACTTGTGTCCGGGACGGCGACACTGTCGCACGGCTCGGCGGCGACGAGTTCGTGGTGCTCGCGGACGGCCTGGGCAGCGCGGACGCGGCGGACCTCGCGGTCCGGCTCCGTAACGCGATCATTCCTCCCATCCGCGTCGACGGCCGTGCGGTACGGGTCGGGGCCAGCTTCGGCATCGGCTGGGCGGAGTGCGGAATGACGGTCGACGAGGTCCTCCAGTCCGCCGACCAGCGCATGTACATCGAAAAGCGGTCCAGGTCGAAGGTGCACAGGCGGGCGGGCTAGTCCTGCCCTTATGCGTGCTGTGGTCAACGTCCCAGAGGGCCTTTGGCCGCACCGGACTGTGAACGATCCCGGTTTCCATAGGTCGTTGTAGGTCGTTTTGGGCAGGGTGGAGTGATGGGCGACGAGGAGTTGGTGTCGGTTTCGGTGGCGATGAGGTTGTTGGGTGTCTCCTCGCGGACGTTGCGGCGCTACACCCAGGAGGGCCTGCTGCCGGATCGCCGTTCGCCGGGTGGTCATCGGGTCTTCGTGGTCGCAGAGTTGCGGGCGCTGGGACGCCGACGGGGCTCGTGGTCGGGGCCCGGGGGACAGGTCGTTCTGTATGGGCGGGTGCCTTCGCACCAGCAGCAGGCTGAGGGAGGCCTGGAGCGCCAGGTGGACGGGCTGAGGGCGGCCGCAGGGGCGCGGCCACTGGCCGGGGTGTTCACGGATATCGCTTCGGGTCTCAGCGAGGGACGCCGAGGGCTGGACGGGGCGTTTGGCTGGCTCTGGCCAAGGAACAGAGGAACGGTAGGCTCGCCGGGTCGGCGACGCTGGCGAACATGGTGAGGAGTGACCAGGGATGACGGCCGGGAACAACGGCACGAGCACGCCCGAGGACGACGACCCGTTCGGCTACCTCTATGAGGACGGTCGCGCGGCGGGTGCTCAGCCGCCGAACTCGGGCGGCGGCTACGGCTACCCGGGCCCGACCTCGCAGCGCGGAGTCCCCAGGACGTCGTACAACCAGGTGCGAGCGGTCGGCGAGCGGCAGTACGGGCAGACGCAGGGCCAGGGACAGCAGTACGGCCAGCAGGCGCAGGCCACGCAGCCCTTCCCGCAGCAGCAGGGGCAGCAGCAGTACGGGCAGCCCAGCCCGCACTACGCGGCGCCCGAGACGCAGCCCGGCGGTGCACCGGGCCGGCCGGCTCCGCACCCCGGAGGTCAGGGCGGCGGTGGCCGCGGGCGCGGTCCCAATACGCGCGGTCTGCTGATCGGCGCGATCGCGGTGGTCGCGGCCGTCGTGGTCGGCATCAGTGCGGCGCTGTACTTCGGCAAGGGCGACGGGGAGAAGGACCAGGCGTCCGGCAAGGACGGCGCGACGGCCGGCCAGGGCCAGACCCAGCCGCCGAAGCCCACGGAGGAGCCGACGGACGGCGAGAAGCCGCCGGTCGAGCTGCCGAAGTCGGACGCGGGGCTGTTGCAGCTGTCGACGGGGCTGAGTGCGGTCAAGGACGTCCCGGGGGCGAAGTCGGAGTCCGGGACGTACGTGCCGCTGAGCCAGCCGGGGGCGTCGGCCACCTGGACCGTCAAGGTGCCGAAAGCGGGCCAGTACACGCTGTCCGCCGCGTACGGCATTCCGGGCAAGGACGCCAAGGCGGACCTGACGGTCAACGGAAAGCCGCACAGCACGGGCGTGAACATGAAGAACTACGGCAGCTCCCCGGCGGGCGACTGGGAGAAGGGGTGGCAGAACACCTACTCCTACGTGGCCCTCAAGGAGGGCGAGAACTCCCTGGTGATCTCGTGTCCTTCGGGCTGTGAGGCCAACCTCGCCGGAGTGTCGCTCTCCGAGGGCTGGAAGAAGCCGTCGAGCTAGTGGGCCGGTAGACCGGATGTGCGTGAAGGCCCCCGCCGGGCGGTTCCGGCGGGGGCCTTCACGTGTGCTGTCCGGGCCGGGCGTCAGCCGATCGTCGTCAGGAAGTGCGCCACCGTCGCGGACATCGCGTCGCGGCCGGGGGCGAGGTACTTGCGGGGGTCGACCGTGGAGGGGTTCGTGTCGAGGTAGGCGCGGACCGCGCCGGTGAAGGCCGTGTTGAGGGCCGTGCCGACGTTGATCTTGACCATGCCCGAGGCGACGGCGCGGCGGATCTCCTCGTCGGGGACGCCCGAGGAGCCGTGCAGGACCAGGGGGACCGGGACCGCCTCTTTGAGGTGGGCGATCAGGGTGTGGTCGAGGGTGGCGGTGCGCTCCGTCATGGCGTGCGAGGAGCCGACCGCGACGGCGAGGGCGTCCACGCCGGTGGCCGCGACGTAAGCGGCGGCCTCCTGGGGGTCGGTCCTTACACCCGGGGCGTGCGCGTCGAGGGGCGCCTCGCCGTCCTTGCCGCCGACCTTGCCGAGTTCGGCCTCGATCCAGATGCCGCGCTCGTGGCCCCAGCGGACGGCTTCGGCGGTCGCCTTGACGTTGTCGTCGTAGGAGAGCTTCGACGCGTCGAACATCGCCGAGCTGAAGCCTGCCTCGTGCGCGGCGTGCAGCAGGTCGACGGAGACGACGTGGTCGAGGTGGAGGGAGAGCGGGGCGGAGGAGGCGCGGGCGACGGCGGCGGCTGCGGCGGTGAGGGCGAGGAGGTTGCCGCCGTGGAACTTGACGGCGTTCTCGGAGATCTGGAGGACGGCGGGGGAGGTGGCCTGCTCGGCGCCGGTGGCGATGGCTTCGGCGTGTTCGAGGGTGATGACGTTGAAGGCGGCGAGGGCGTGGCTTCGGGAGGCGGCGGAAGCTACGAGTTCACCGGTGGTGACGAGTGGCATGTGAGGTCCCTGTTCTGCGGGTGCGGGTGCGGGTGCGAGTGGGGCGGCGGCGAGGGCGTGCGGTCGCGGAGGGCGGGGGCCGCAGTGGGGGCCGCCCCCTTGCCCACCCTTCCCCAAGCTCTTAAGGAGCAGGGGAGACCCCACTGCCCCCGGGGGGCGGCCCCGCTGCCCAAGGGGACGGCGGTAGCGGCCTGCCCAAGGAGGCTGGGGGCTCGGGGGCAGGCAGTTGGGGGCGCGGGGAACTGCGCGATCAGCCACGACGTGCCCGCACGAAGACTCACCGAGGTGTGGGGCCGCTGTCGTGCTGGGTGACCTTCACCTGCGGGAGCAGCGACTCGTACGTCGCCCGGTCGAATTCGCCCGCCGCCGGGGCGGCGACCGTCGCCGCCGACAGGGCCACCGCCCTGGCGAGGCGGTCCGGCCACGGGAGCCCCGTGACCAGGCCCGCGAGGAGGCCCGCGACCGCCGAGTCGCCCGCACCCGTGGGGTTTCCCCGTACGAGGGCGGGGGGTGTGGCCTGCCAGACGCCCGCGTCCGTCGTGGCGAGGATGCCGTCCGGGCCGAGGGAGGCGACGACCGCGTGTGCGCCCTTGCGGCGCGCATCGGCCGACGCCGTCGGAGCGTTCCGGGAGCCGGTCAGCTGGAAGAGTTCGTCGGCGTTGGGCTTGACCAGGTCGGGGCGGGCGGCGATGCCCCGCCGGAGGGGTTCGCCGCTGGTGTCCAGGAGGACGGGGACCCCGGCCGTGCGGGCGTGGCGGACCAGGTCCGCGTACGCGCCCACGTGGATGCCCGGCGGGAGGCTTCCGCAGAGGGCCACCGCCTGCGCGCCGCCGAGGAGTTCCTCGTACGAGCGGAGGAAGGTCTCCCACTCGGCCGGGGTGACGGTCGGGCCCGGTTCGTTGAGCTGGGTCGTGTCGCCGGTCGACTCGTCGACGATCGCGAGTGTGCGGCGGGTGTTCCCGGTGATGGGGACGAGCGCGTCGACGGGGGACTCGGCGGCGAGGAGTGTGCGCAGGACCTCGCCCGTCGCGCCGCCCGCGAAGCCGGTGACGACCGTCTCGTGGCCGAGGGCGGCCAGTACGCGCGCCACGTTGAGGCCCTTGCCGCCGGGGCGCTCCGCGACGCCGGTGACGCGGTGCGAGGCGTGCGGGACGAGCCGGGGGACGTGGTGGGTCAGGTCGAGTGCGGTGTTCAGCGTGACGGTGAGGATCGTGGTCATGATCCGCATCCACCCCCGTAGCGTTGCCTGCGATATTCGGTACTCAGTGCCTTGGAAAGCGCTTTCTGGCTTGTCTGCCAGGGGGATCATGCCAAAAGAAGAGTGGCTGGCCCAGGGGGCCGGGCCAGCCACTTCAAAACAATTGGGCAGGGAATCAACCCAGTTGGGGTGCAATCACCCATTCGCCCTTGCGCATGACGCCGACGACCGCGAAGTCCGCGTCCAGGACGACGAGGTCGGCGTCCTTGCCCGGTTCGAGGGAGCCGACGCGGTCGTCGACGCCCAGGAGGCGGGCAGGGTTGGCCGAAAGGGACCGTACGGCGTCCTCCACGGAGAGGCCGTCGAGGGTGACCGAGCGGCGGAAGGCCGTGTCGAGCGTGAGGGTCGAGCCCGCGATCGAACCGCCCTCGACGAGGCGGGCGACGCTGTCCTTCACGTCGACGGCGAGCGGGCCGAGCTGGTACCGGCCGTCGCCGAAGCCAGCCGCGTCCATCGCGTCCGTGATCATCGCGACGCGCGCCGGGCCCGCGTGGTGGTAGGCGAACCGGAAGGAGGCCGGGTGCAGGTGCGTACCGTCGTTGATCAGCTCGACGGTGACGCGCTCGTCTTCGAGGAGCGCGACGATCGGGCCCGGGGTGCGGTGGCCGATGGCGGGCATCGCGTTGTAGAGGTGGGTCGCGACGGTGGCGCCCGCGTCGATGGCCTCGACGGTCTGTTCGTACGTGGCGTCGGTGTGGCCGATGGCGGCGATCACGCCGTTCTCGGCGAGCAGACGTACGGAGTCGATGCCTCCGGTCATCTCGGTGGCCAGCGTGAACATCTTCGCCGTGCCGTGCGCCGCGTCCATCAGCTTGCGCACGTCCGCCGGGTCCGGGTCGCGCAGCAGGCCCTCGCTGTGCGCGCCCTTGCGGCACGGGGAGATGAACGGGCCCTCGAAGTGGATTCCGGCCAGATCGCCCTGCTGGACGAGCTCGGCGAGGAGGGCGGCGCGGGACGCCAGGACGTCCATCTCCTCGGTGACCGTGGAGGCGACCATGGTGGTCGTGCCGTGCTCGCGGTGCGTGCGGACGGCGTGCAGGACCTCGTCCGTGGTGCCGGAGGTGAAGGACGCGCCGCCGCCGCCGTGCACGTGCATGTCGACGAAGCCGGGGACGATCCAGTGGCCGGTCAGGTCGAGGGCGGGGGTGTCGGCGTTGCTCTCGGGGCCGGTCCCGTCGGGGAGCGCTCCCGCGATCGACGTACCGTCGACGATGACCCGGCCGCCCTCGACGGTCCCGGTGGGGAGCACCACCTTGGCGCCGGACAGGACCTGGACCTTGTTGCTGGCCATCAGTCGGTTACCTCCGTGGGGGTGGTGGCGGGGTTGCCGTGAGCATCGGTGCCTTCGTGCGTGGCGAGCAGGTCCCAGGCGAGGAGGCCGGCGCCCAGGCAGCCGGCCGTGTCGCCGAGGGCCGCCGGCACGATCGTCGGCAGCGTCTGGAACGTGGCGCGTCGGGCGACCGCCGCACGCAGCGGTACGAACAAGGTTTCCCCGGCCTCGGCAAGACCGCCACCCACGATGAGGGTGCGGGGGTCGAGGAGGGTGATCGCGGTGACCAGGCCGTCGGCGAGCGCGTCGATCGCCGCGTGCCAGACGGCGAGGGCCTTGGGGTCACCGCTCTCGACGGCCTTCGCGCAGTCGGCGGCGTCGGCGGCGGGATCGCCGCTCGCCCGGGCCCAGGCGAGGGAGACCGCGGAGGCGGATGCGTACCGCTCCAGGCAGCCGTGCTGGCCGCAGCCGCACTCGACGCCGCCGGGGCGTACGACGATGTGGCCGATCTCGCCCGCCCAGCCGTGCGCACCGGATTCGATGGCGCCGGCGATGCCGATGGCGCCGGCGATACCGGTCCCCAGGGGTACGAAGAGGAAGCGGTCGGCGCCCCGGCCCGCGCCGACGCGGCCCTCGGCGAGGCCGCCGGTGCGGACGTCGTGGCCCAGCGCGACGGGGATACCGCCGAGCCTCTCGCCGAGGAGGGCGCCCAGCGGGACGTCGCGCCAGCCGAGGTTGGCGGCGTAGACGGCGATGCCGTTGGCCACGTCGACGTTGCCGGGTACGACCACTCCGGCGGCGGAGGCGCTCTCGCCGAACTGCGTCTCGCCGTGGGCGTGGAGGTCTTCGGCGAACGCGAGGATCGACTCGACGACTGCTTCGGGGCCGCGGTCCCTGCCGGTCGGGCGGCGGGCCTCGTGGAGGAGGGTGCCGTCGGTCCCGACCAGGGCGGCCTTCATTCCGGTGCCGCCCACATCGAGGGCGATGACGTGTTTCACGGGGTCAGTGTCGCCCGTCGACCCCGGACAGGTCTAGTCCACTGGGACGCTGGCCGCGGTGCGTGGGGTGTGGGGCGGCGGCGAGCGCGTGCGGTCGCGGAGGGGGCGCGCTCCGCGTGGGGGCCGCCCCCTTGCCCGCCCGTTCCGCCCCCGGGGGCGGCCACGACGCCCAAGGGGGCGGGGGCTGGGGGCAGGTTTTTAGGGGCGCGGGGAACTGCGCTGCCGGCCACGACGCGCCCGCGCGGAACAGAAATCCGCCCGGACGGGCAATCCCGGGGCCCGGGCGGAGCCCGGGAAACGGTGGGTTGGCCGGGCGAGGTGGCGGCCCCGCAGCGCGCGCCGGGCCGCCACCCCCCCGTACCCCTAGCCCAGAATCACGCTGCGCGACAGATTCCGCGGGTGGTCCGGGTCGTAGCCCTTCGACTCCGCGAGGACGACCGCCAGCCGCTGGGCGCGGATCAGGTCCGCCATCGGGTCGGCGGTGGCGTGCGCGACCACCGTCCCGCCGACGCCGGTGACGTCGCCCGCCAGGCCCTCGGGCAGCGTGCCGAACATCCAGGCCACCCGGTTCGGTCCGGTGATCGAGATGGGACCGTGGCGGTACTCCATCGCGGGGTAGGACTCCGTCCACGCCCCCGCCGCCTCGCGCATCTTCAGGCCCGCCTCCTGGGCGAGCCCGTACGTCCAGCCGCGGCCCAGGAACGTCCACTGCTCGGCCGACGTGACCGCCTCGGGGAGGGGTTCCGTGAGGGCGAGTTCGGCGTCGACGGCGGCAGCCGTGACCGTCTTCACCCCGGCCGGGAGCGTTCCCGTGCGCTCAAGGCCGGCGCGCAGGAAGGCGAGGGCGGTCGTCGCGAAGCGGGTCTGGACGACCGACTCCTCGTCGGCCCAGTCGAGGACGGCGATCGTGTCGGCCGCGTCCATGATCGGGGTCTTGGGGTCGCCGGTGAGGGCGAGGGTGGGGACCTTGCCGCGGACCTCGCCGAGGAGGGTCAGGACCTCGCTCGTCGTGCCCGAGCGCGTGATTGCCACCACACGGTCGTACGACCGCCCCGCCGGGAATTCGGAGGAGGCGAACGCGTCCGTCTCGCCCTGCCCCGACGCCTCGCGCAGCGCCGCGTACGCCATCGCCATGAACCACGACGTGCCGCAGCCGGTGACCGCGACGCGCTCACCAGGCAGGGGAAGGCCTTCGAAGTCGGCCGCGTACTCGACGGCGCGCCGCCAGCAGGTCGGCTGGGTGGCTATCTCAACTGCGGTGCGGGACATGCGCGACGGCTCCTCGGGAACGTGGATGACCATGAAGACCTTGTCGAAGCTCTGCTTAGCAGGCCGTACGTGATTTGCGGAAGGTGTTGCGGAAGAGATACCCAAGTGGTGTAGACCTCGCGGTCACGCATGGGGGAAAATCGATACTCATCGCATTTTCTCGCAACTCATGCGGACAAGGGTGTTGATGGAACGCGGTCGGCTTCACGAGAGCGCCGTACACATCAACGCAAAACGTCACTAAAACGGGCAACAAAGGGTGGAACGGGCTGTGCAGCGGCGCTTCTTGGGTCTGACCGCGGCGATAGCCGCACTCGGTATGACAGCGACCGTCGCGGGCTGCGGCACGCTCGGCATCGGCGGCTCCGACGAGGTGACCCTGAAGTTCGTCGCCGCCGACTACAACCTCGACGGCGGCGACGGCACCAAGCAGTACTGGAACAAGCTCGCCCGCGCCTTCGAGGCGAAGAACCCCGGCATCAAGGTCGACGTCTCGATCCACTCGTGGGAGGACGTGGACCGCAAGGTCTCCGAGATGGTCGAGGCCGGCGAGGACCCGGACATCGCCCAGATCGGCGCGTACGCCGACTACGCGGCGGCCGGCAAGCTGTACGCCGTCGACGACCTGGTCTCCATCCCGACCCACGCCAACTTCCTCGAATCGCTCGCCCGCGCGGGCGAGGTGAACCGCATGCAGTACGGCATGCCGTTCGTCGGCAGCACCCGGCTGATGTTCTACAACAAGACCCTCTTCGAGAAGGCCGGCATCACCTCCGCCCCGAAGACCTGGGCCGAACTCGCCGCCGACGCGAAGGCGCTCAAGGCGGACGGCGTGAAGTACCCGTTCGCGCTGCCGCTCGGCCCGGAGGAGGCGCAGGCGGAGACCATGAACTGGATGCTGTCCGCCGGCTCCGGCTACACCGATGAGACCGGTACGTACACGATCAATTCGGCCAGCAACATCGGCGCCTTCGAATTCCTCAAGAACGACCTGGTCAAGCCCGGCCTGACCGGCCCCGTCGCCCCCGGCAAGCTCAACCGCAAGGCCGCCTTCGAAGCCTTCGCGAAGGGCGAGGTCGGCATGGTCAACGGCCACCCGTCGCTGATGAAGCAGGCGGAGAAGAACGGCGTCGAGTACGAGATGGTGCCGCTGCCGTCCGAGACCGGCAAGGTCCAGCCCGCGATGGGCGTCGCCGACTGGATGATGGGCTTCCGGAAGAGCGGTCACCGCAAGGAGATCGGCAAGTTCCTCGACTTCGCGTACAACGACGAGAACGTGACGACCTTCGCCGAGGAGTTCGACCTGCTGCCGCCGACCGTCACCGCGACCGACAAGATGGCCGCCGACGGCAAGCACGCGAAGGTCCGCAAGTTCCTTGCGGTGCTGCCGAATTCGCAGCTGTACCCGGTCGCCAAGACGTCGTGGGCGACGGTCAGCGAGAACATCAAGAAGGAGATCGGCAAGACGGTCGAGGACCCGAACACGCCGGGCGGCGTGCTGGGGGCGCTGTCGCGGGAAGCGGCGACGACGGACAGCGCGCAATAGGCTGGGGCGTATGGATGTGCCGTACGAGGACGAGGACGAGGTCGAGGTCGAGGAGTCGGGTGCAGGTCCTGGCCCCGGCCTAGCGTCGGTCCTCTCCGAGCGGGAACTGGCCGTCCTCGCCGTGGAGCGGCAGGGATGGGCGGGGCCCGGCGCGAAGGAGCGGGCGATCCGGGAGCAGCTCGGGATCTCTCCCACGCGCTACTACCAGCTGCTGAACGCGCTCCTGGACGACGAGCGGGCACTCGTCCACGACCCGGTGACGGTCAACCGGCTGCGGCGGGTGAGGGAAGGGATGCGGGGGCGGAGGTAAGGGAGTGCCCCTGCTGCCGGCCGCTCGGCGCAGGGCGGCGGGTGGTCGTCGTGCGGGTGCGTCGTGGCTGGTCGCGCAGTTCCCCGCGTCCCTGAAGGGGCGGCCCCGACCGCTGTCCCCGGTATGGTCGGAGCCATGGACACTCTTCCCGAACCGTCCACCTCCGCCGGTCGCGATGCCCTCTCCGCGATCCTCTCCGCGCCTCAACGCGCCCTCGTCGCCCTCGACTTCGACGGCACGCTCGCCGACATCGTCGCGGACCCCGAGCAGGCCCGGGCGCACCGGGGCGTGGTCCCCGCCCTCGCCGCGCTCGCGCCGCTCGTCGCGTCCGTGGCCATCGTCACCGGCCGGCCGGCCGGGGTCGCCGTGCGGTACGGGGGCTTCGCCAGGGTCCCCGGCCTGGAGCACCTCACCGTCCTCGGCCATTACGGCGCCGAGCGCTGGGACGCCCGTACCGGCACCGTCCGCGCCCCCGCTCCGCACCCCGGCATCGCCGCCGTCCGCGCCGAGCTGCCCGGAGTGCTCGACGCGCACGGCGCGTGGCACGGCACCTGGGTGGAGGAGAAGGGGCAGGCCCTCGCCGTCCACACCCGCCGCGCCAGCGACCCCGAGGCCGCCTTCGAGGCACTGCGCGCACCCCTCGCCGAGCTCGCCGCCCGGCACGCCCTGATCCTCGAACCGGGGCGCCTGGTACTGGAGTTGAGGCCGCCGGGCATGGACAAGGGCGTTGCCCTGGCCGAGTACGCGCGCGAGGTCGAGGCGGCCTCGGTCCTCTACGCGGGCGACGACCTCGGCGACCTCCCCGCCTACGCCGCCGTCCAGAAACTCCGCTCCGAAGGACTTCCCGGGCTGCTGGTGTGCAGTGGCACGGCGATTCCCGAACTCGCCGAGCAGGCGGACGTGTTGCTGCCGGGACCCGCCGAGGTGACCGCCTTCCTGGCGTCCCTCGCGCGGCGCCTCTCCCGGGCGCAGTGAGGAATCGATTTCCCACCGCACCCGAAACCCCGTACTGTCAGGTTTACCGACGCGGGGTGGAGCAGCTCGGTAGCTCGCTGGGCTCATAACCCAGAGGTCGCAGGTTCAAATCCTGTCCCCGCTACTGTGCAGGATCCGAAGGCCCGGGACTCGCGAGAGTCCCG